>CAMOKZ010000053.1 GCA_946618155.1 uncultured Lachnospiraceae bacterium
GCGTCTCCTACGACGGCGCGGATCCGGAAGGCTGCGTATGCTTCCGCTATACCTTTACCGAGCAGACCCAGGTGATCGGCTATCCCTCCCTCGATCTTTACGTGGAAGGAGAAGGCTGTGACGATATGGATCTCTTTGTCCAGATGGGCAAGGAGGGACCCGACGGGAAATTCATCCCCTGGGACTGCAAACCGCACAACCGCTATTTTGAGCCGTTTTCTGCCTGGGAGGGCAGGATGAAGGCATCGCTTCGCGCCGTCGATCCGGAGCTTTCCACGCCGCATATTCCGGTGCAGAGCTTTGCGGCGCCGCAGCCGCTGAAGGCGGGCGAGACCGCGCTGGTGCGCATTGCCATCCGCCCGGTCGGCCTGGTGTTTGAAGCGGGCGAGACCCTGCTCCTTCGCATCGGCAACGAACAGACGGATGTACTGGCTCAGGGCAGAACACTCGGCAAAGCAAACAAGGGCGGAAAGCATATCATCCATACCGGCGGAGAACACGCCTCGGCGCTGATCCTGCCGGTGAGGACGCAGAAGAACTGACCAAAAGAGAAGAACTGACCAAAAGAGAGGAAATGACGGTGGAAAACAGGAAACTGCGGTACAGCGTCTGCACGGACGCGGTATTTATGCATGAGGATCTGCCGATGGCGCGCGTGCTGGAAAAGGTCGCGCAGGCAGGCTATGACAGCATTGAATTCTGGTCCTGGTGGGACAAGGACATTGAGGAGATGAACAGGTGCAGGGAGGCACTCGGGCTTTCCGTGGCGGCATTCTGCACGAAATTCATCAATCCCGGCGACCGCTCCCTGCAGGAGGATTATCTGGAGGCGCTGAAAGCGGGGATGGAGAAGGCGCATCTTCTCGGCTGCCCCACGCTGATCGCCCAGGCGGGCTGGGAGTTTGAGAGCTTCGCCAAGGAGATCACGAGAAAAGAGCACCGGCTCTGCCTGATCGACACCATGCAGAAGGCCGGCGAACTGGCTCAGCAGGGGGGAATCACCCTGGTCCTTGAGCCGCTGAACCTTCTCGTCAACCATCCCGGGTATCATCTTTCCACCTCGGAGGACGCGTTTGATCTGATCGAAAAGATCGGCAGCCCTGCGGTGAAGATCCTCTTTGACATTTATCACCAGCAGATCACCGAAGGAAATCTGATCAGCAACATTACGGAGCACATCGCAAAGATCGGTCATTTCCACGCCGCAGCGAACCCCGGCCGGGGCGAGCTGACGGGCGGAGAGATCCATTACCCGCATGTGCTTGAAGCCATTGCGAAGACCGGATATACAGGGTATGTCGGCCTTGAGTACATGGTCGATTTCGATCCGGTTCCCGGACTGGTGAGGGCGAGGGAAGAGATTCTGGTGTAACAGAAGAAAAACAGAATGTACAGAAAAGCAGGCAGCGTGCGCCGTGTTATTGATGCGGGGCAGGCTGCCTGTTATAATATAAAGCGGTCACATCTGACCAGAAAGGAGGGCTTTCCTATGCCCTGTACTACCATACTTGCCGGTAAAGGCGCGACCTACGACGGGTCTACCTTTATGGCGCGGAACGAGGATTCCGGTTCCGGATCCTTCGCGCCGAAGAAGTTTATTGTGGTGATGCCTGAGGACCAGCCGAGACTGTACCGCTCGGTCATTTCCAAGGTGGAGATTCCGCTCCCGGACGATCCGGTGCGCTACACGGCGGTGCCGAACGCCCTGCCGGATGAGGGCATCTGGGGCGAGGCGGGCGTGAACGCCTGGAATGTCGCCATGTCCGAGACGGAGACGATCACCTCCAACGCCCGCGTTCTCGGGGCGGATCCCCTGGTCAGGGAAGGAATCGGCGAGGAGGATCTGCTGACCATCGTGCTGCCTTACATCCGCAGCGCCCGGGAGGGCGTGCGCCGGCTCGGCGCTCTGCTGGAAAAGTACGGCACCTACGAGATGAACGGCATCGGCTTCCAGGATGTCGATGAAGTGTGGTGGCTGGAGAGCATCGGCGGACATCACTGGATCGCCAGGCGCGTGCCGGACGACTGCTACGCGGTCATTCCCAACCAGCTGGGCATCGATGTGCTGGACCTTGAGGATGCCCTCGGCGAGCAGAAGAACTACATGTGCAGCGCCGACATGGCGGAGTTTATCCGGAATAACCACCTGGATCTTGCCATGCCGTGGATGACGGAGGATGAGGAGAAGCCTCTGCTCGATGTGCGGGCTGCTTTCGGCAGCCACGATGACTCCGACCGCATCTACAATACGCCCAGGGCCTGGGCGATGGAGCGCTATCTCAATCCCGGCACCTTCATCTGGGACGGCCCGGATGCGGACTACTGCCCGGAGTCGGACGACCTGCCCTGGTGCCTTGTGCCGGAGCACAAGCTCACGGTGGAGGATGTAAAGTATGTGCTCTCTGATCATTTCCAGGGCACGCCCTACGATCCCTACGGCCGCCACGGGGACGGCTCGCTCCGCGGGAAATACCGCCCGATCGGCGTAAACCGCAATAATTTTGTCGCGCTGACCCAGCTGCGGCCCTATGCGCCGGCTGCGTGCATGGCTCTGCAGTGGATCGCCATGGGCTCCAACGTGTTCAACGCGATGCTCCCGTTCTACGCGAACGTGGAGACGACGCCAGTGTATCTTGCCAACACCGAAAAGACGGTGACGACGGAGAGCTTCTACTGGACGAACCGCATTATCGGGGCGCTGGCGGATGCGCACTTCCCGAAGTGCAGCTCCCATATCGAGCGCTACCAGAAGGCCTGCGGGTCCATGGGACACGCGCGGATCCATGCCGGCGACGCGGGGCTGCCCGCCGCATCGGATGAGAAGGCGGTGCACGAATATCTTGCCGCCTGCAACGAGGAGACGGCAAAGCTCCTGCGGGAGAAGACCCAGGACCTGCTGGACAAGGTGCTCTACGAGGCCAGCTGCGGGATGAAGAACGCGTTCTCAAGGGACGACGCGTAAGGGTTAACAGCGATTAAAACAGCGACGCGAAAAAAACAAGCGCTGTAAAAACAGGATAGAGAAAGCGCCGGGACAGCTGACCAGTTGAGCAAAGCTGTTATCCCGGCGCTTTTACGCATTCATTCCATTGTATCTGCTGAGTTTTTAAGCATTGCTATAATTGACTATGGCTGGCTCAGCACCTCCAGCTTCACCGCCGCGGCCAGGGTCCGCTCGGTGGCCATGCTGTCGAAGCGGATCTGGTAGGAGGCCTCCTGCGGGTCGGAGGAAACGATGGTCCCGTCGCCGAAGACCCGGTGGCGCACCCTTGTGCCCGCGGGCAGCATCGTCGACTCTTCGTCCCGCAGATAGTGGCGGTCCGACATGGTCACGTAGGCCCGGGTCTCGCGGAGAAGGCCTTCTCTCGGCGGCGCCGTCATCTCCAGCAGGGCCGGATCGATGTCCAGCAGGAAGCGGGAGGGATAGCGGGGCGTGCCGTCAAAGCCGGAGCCGCCTGCCTCCGAGAGATAGAGCCTGTCGCAGGCCCGGGTGAGGGCGACAAAGGCGAGGCGCCGCTCTTCCTCCATGGCCTGCACGGTCCTGGTCTTGCGGGAGGGCAGGATGCCCTCGTTCATGCCGCACAGGAAGACGCAGGGGAACTCCAGACCCTTGGCGCTGTGGATGGTCATCATCTTGACGCGGCCCTTCGTTTCAGCGGTATCCGTGGCAGAGGCCAGCGCCGCGTAGCGCAGGTACTGCTCCATGGTCCCCTCCTCGCCGCAGGAGACTTCGAATTCAAAGACAGACTGCTTGAGCTCTGCGAGGTTGTCCAAGCGCTCCTGGCTGCCCTCGGTGCGCAGCATCGCCTCGTAGCCGCTCTCCGTGAGGATGGCGGTCAGCAGCTCGGAAATGGTCTTCTGCCCCGTTTCCTCGCGGAAGTGCTCGATCAGCTCGACGAATTTCTTCGCCCCGGTGCGGGCAAAGATGGGATCGTCCAGGTGGCGCGCCATGGCCTGATAGAGGGTAGTGCCCTCCTCGGCGGCCCAGAGGGCGAGCTGTTCCATGCGCCCCCTGCCGATGCTGCGCTTCGGCCGGTTGACGATGCGCCGGAAGGAGAGGTCGTCCTGGACGACGGTCATGCGCAGGTAGGAGAGGGCGTCCTTGATCTCGGCGCGGTTATAGAAGGGGACGCCGCTGTAGATCGTGTAGGGGATCTTTTTGCGCATGAAGACCTCCTCCACGGAGCGCGTCACATAGTGGGCCCGGTAGAGGATGGCGATATCCCCGAGGGGGATCCCCTCGCTTTGCAGCGTGCCGATCCGGTCCGCCATCCACAGCGCCTCGTCCTGGGCGGAGGGCGCAAAATGGCAGACGACGGGATGGTCGCCGCCGCGCACGGGGATGAGATCCTTTTTGATCCGCACCTTGTTTTTGTCGATCAGCGAATTCGCGGCCGCCAGGATGGGCGGGGCGGAGCGGTAGTTCTCCATCATCATGATCGTGCGGGTACCCGGGAAGGCCTTGTCGAACTCGAGAAGATAGCGCACGTTGGCGCCGCGCCAGGTATAGATGGTCTGGTCCGGGTCGCCGACGATGAACAGGTTGTGATGGTAGCCGCACAGCACCTTCATCAGCTCGTACTGGGGCGGATCGATATCCTGGAACTCGTCGATCATGATGTACTCGAGCCGCTTCTGCCATTTGAGCCGAACATCGGGATGGGCGCTGAAAATGTGCAGGGAGAACTTGATCAGATCATTGTAGTCAAGACCGAAGCATTTCTTCTCCTGGTACAGATACCCGTAGAAGATGATGTCCGCCGGCTGCTGCGCGTCCTTGTATTTCTGCAGGAGCACATCCGCGGACTGCTCCGTCATATCCAGGTAATAGTCCGGGCGGTGCACCAGCTTCTGCATCTCGATCATGTCCCGCGCCGCGGAGAAGGTCATATCCCGCAGCGTAAGCCCCCGCTCCTCGTAGATGATCTGCAGCATCTGGTCGATATCGGAATTGTCCAGCACCATGAAGCTCTTCGGGTAGCCGACGCAGTGGGAATCCTCCTGCAGCACGGAGACGCAGAACCCGTGAAAGGTGTTGATGTAGCCGGTATCCCGGTCGCCGGTCAGCCGGCGGATGCGCTCGCGCATCTCATTGGCGGCCTTGTTGGTGAAGGTGACGCACAGGATGTGCCCCGGCATGATGCCGAGCTCGTTGACGAGGAAGGCAAAGCGTGACGAGAGGGCGCGCGTTTTGCCGGAGCCTGCCCCCGCGATGACGCGGATATAGCCCTCTGTTGCCGTTACCGCCTCGGCCTGCGATGGGCTGAGCCCTTCCAGAATACTCTCCATAGATCATTTCTCCGTATCATAGATCTGTCCGCCCTGCGGACCTGCATTTTCCTGATGGAATCTCTTCTTTGAGCATAGCGCATTTTCCCCGTTAAGGCAACCCAAACAGAACATATGTACGGTTCGGAAAAAGTTTTTTTCCGCGCCTTGTTATAGTGAAAAGGTACGGCGCCGCAGGATGAAAAAGCGGAGCCGGCCACCTTGAAAGCTGAATATCGGGTTTCGGAAAAAGAAAGGGGGCGGTGAAAAAAGAAAAGCAAAAACAGATAGGGACAGAAGAAGGGCGAAAAGCCCGGACGGTCACGGCAGATCTTTGCAGGCTTGCACCGGCAGGGTGCGGAAACGGAGGGATGCATGATGATGAATGAACAGCAGAATATGCAGTCCGAAGAACAGGCGGCGGACGCTTCCCGGCTTGAAGGGTCGCGTCTTTGCTGGCACCTTGACGGTGACGGCGTCCTGGTCATCGCGGGCACCGGCCGGATGCCCGACTGGTTCGGACCCTCTCCGGTCCGCCCCTGGGAGGAGGCCGCCGGGCGGATCACCCGCGTTGTCCTCGAGGAGGGCGTGACCTCGGTGGGCGTGCAGGCCTTCCGGGATCTGCCGGCGCTCGTCGCCGTCGTCCTGCCGGATACGCTTCGGCGCATCGGGCACGCATCCTTCGCGGGATGCACGCTCCTGCGGAGCATCCGCTTCCCCGAGGGCGCCATCCTTCGCCACGTCTACGGCGAAGAGGCGTCCGGGAAGACCCTCTCCGGGAAGGAGGCCGGATCTGCGAGGTCCGGCCCCGGCACCGGGCCGGTCATTCTATGCGGTACACTTGCGTTTATGCAGACGGCATGGGCAGCAGAGCAGATCGGTGAGTTCTGGGTGAGCGGACATACCCTGCAGGAATATTACGGGGAGGATTCTGCCGTGCGCATCCCGGAAGGGATAACGGCCATTGGTCCCTTTGCCTTCGCGAACAGAGGAATCTCGTCGGTCACCTTTCCGCAGAGCCTGGAGCGGATCGGCGCCTTCGCCTTTGAAAATACCATGCTGCGCAGGATCATTCTGCCCGGGCAGGTAAAAACGGTTGAGGACGGTGCCTTCTCGCGGTGCGGTCAGCTGCGCTTTGTCCTGCTGGAAAATGCGCATACCCGGATGGAAAAGGCGGCCATCACGGAGACGCCTGTGCTTTCGGCCTGCCCCACGCTGCGGGGAAGGTGCAGAAAGACCCGGCAGGGGAAGGAGTGGAACGGTGCCATCGGGCTGACTGGGGTAAAGGAGAAGGGCATCACGAAGGGCAGGAGGATGCTCTTCGGCATCACCCATAAGATCGGGACGCCGGATGTCGCTTCCAAATGGCCGGGGGCGGCGCTGCTCACGAAGCTGCGGAGAGGTCAGGTGATCATCCGGATCGGTTATGATCCGAAGACCATGCTGATCGATTTCGTGCAGAGTTTTGCGCTTTCCGCGAGCGGGGAGATCGTCGGCTACCTGATGGATCCCTACCGTCTGGAGGAGCATGATCTTTCCATGTGGGGCATTTCCCGCGGAGAGTGGGAGGCGCGCCGGGAAGGAAGAGGGGGCGGTGCCCGGGAGATCCCCGGGGTCTGGCACGATGAATTCGACTATTTTGAGGATGACGAGTTCACTGCCCTGGATGCGAGAGGGCTGGGCGAGCAGGACGCCGGAGAGCGGGTCTATGCCCTGTTTTCGCCTGAGGCTGAAGGCAGAAAGAAGCGTAAAGGCGCGCAGTGGCCGCAGATCAGGATCGAGACGGATCCACGCCGCCGCTCCATCTGGTACGACTGGTACCAGTCCGGGGAGAAGGGCGACTTTGGCCAGCCGCTGGAGTACGCCCTGCTTCGGGAGTGGATGGACCTGCACCCGGAATACCACCTGCGCTCGGAGACCGAGGCAGAGGGGCTTCGCCGCATCTTCGTGCCGGCGTGAGGCTGCCGGGATGGGGAGAACCCGTGGAAGGCCGGGAGCCTTCGGAATGGTTCGAATACCCGATATAAAAAAATGCGCCGCAGACTGTACAGGTTTTGCCTGTACGGCCTGCGGCGTTTCTTGTCAGGTGATTACTGCTTCGCAGTCAGGAAGGCCTTGTAGCCCTTCTTTGCCTCGTAGACGTCCGCTTTGCTGACGATCTCGAGGGGAGCGTGCATGTTCAGGACGGCTACGCCGCTGTCCACGACGTCCATGCCGTAGAGGGCGGAGATGTAGGCGATGGTTCCGCCGCCGCCGGCATCGACCTTGCCCAGCTCAGCGGTCTGGAAGACAACGCCGCCGTCATCCATGACGCGGCGGATCCAGCCGAGGTACTCGGCGTTGGCATCGTTGGAGCCGGATTTTCCGCGGGCGCCGGTGAACTTGTTGAAGACCAGGCCGTGGCCCAGGAATGCGGCGTTCTTCTTCTCAAAGACGCCGGCGTAGAGCGGATCGAAGCCCGCGCTGACATCAGAGGAAAGCATGCGGCAGGCGCGCAGGCAGCGGCGCAGCGCAAGCTCGCTGTACTGGCCGGCGCAGTTCATCAGTTCCGCCGTTGTGTTCTCGAAGAATCTGGACTGCATGCCGGTCGCGCCGACGCTGCCGATCTCTTCCTTGTCGACAAGCAGACAGCAGGCGGTGTACTCGGGTGTGCCGGTCTCCAGGATGGCTTCCAGGGAGGTGAAGGCGCAGACGCGGTCATCATGTCCGTAGGAAGCGATCATGCTGCGGTCAAGGCCGCAGTCGCGGGCGGCCCCGGCGGGAACGACCTCGAACTCGGCGGAGAGGAAATCATCCTCATCGATGCCGTAGGTATCCTTCAGCAGGCGGAGGAAATTCTCCCGGACGGGATCCTTGGGCTTCTCGGCCTCTTTGCCTTCTTCCGCATCCGCGCACAGCGGGCGGCCGCCCACCAGCACGTCGAGGCTCTCGCCTTCGATGACGACGCTGCCCTTCTTGGTCAGCTGGTCCGCGGAAAGGTGGATGAGCAGGTCGGTGACGCAGAAGACCGGATCCGCCGGATCCTCACCGATCACGACCGGAACGACCGTGCCGTCCTTTTTGGCGACGACGCCGTGGATGGCGAGCGGGATGGTCACCCACTGATATTTCTTGATTCCGCCGTAATAGTGCGTATCCAGATAGGCAAGCTCGGAATCCTCGTAGGCCGGGACCTGCTTGATGTCCAGGCGCGGCGAATCGATGTGGGCGCCGAGGATGCGCATGCCCTCTTCAAGCGGCTTCTCGCCGAGGATGAAGAGCGCAACGGCCTTGTTCATGTTGACGGCGTAGACCTTATCGCCCGCGCGGAGCGTTTCCCCGGCGGCGATCACTTCCTTCAGGTCACGGTATCCGGCTTCCTTCGCGAGACGGACCGTCTCGGCGGCGCACTCGCGCTCGGTCTTGCAGGAGGTCAGGAATTTGGTGTAGCGCGCGCTGAGCGCTTCCAGTTCCTTGACGTCCGCATCACTGTACTTGTTCCATGCGTTTTCTTTTGTCATTTCAAAATCCTCCAAAGTAAAGTCTCGTATTATTGTAGCACAGGAGATACTGTTTGGGAATGCCGGATTGCGGTTCACGGCGGCGGGGAAGCGGGTCCTGCCTCGCCCTGCGCGCGCGAATTTTATACCACATAGGCGGCGGATGTGGTATGCTAATCATGTATTTAAAAACCACAGAAATAGCATTGCTTCTGCCGGTGTTTCCCGGCAGGGCAGATCATCATAAGGAGGTGTACACGATGCAGGAAACCAGACCATTTGTTCCGTGGAATCTGATGAATGACTTCATGATCGCGGTTTTTGAAAAGGTCGGGGTGCCGTCTGCGGACGCTGCCGTCTGCGCCGATGTGCTGCTCGAGAGTGACAGGCGCGGTATCGAGAGCCACGGCTGCAACCGGTTCAAGCCGATCTACATCGACAGGATAGACGCGGGCATCCTGAACCCGGTGACTGAGATCGAGGTGGTGCGCGAGACGCCGACCACCGCTGTGATCGACGGCCATAACGGGATGGGCATGGTGGTCGCGAAGAAGGCGATGGAGATGGCCATCGACAAGGCCTCGAAGCTCGGGATGGGCATGACGGCCGTGCGCAATTCCACCCACTACGGGATCGCCGGATACTACGTGACCATGTGCACGCAGCGGAATATGATCGGCATCACGGGGACCAACGCCAGGCCGTCCATTGCGCCGACCTTCGGCGTGGAAAACATGCTGGGCACGAACCCCATCACCTTCGGTCTGCCGACGGATGAGGAGTTCCCCTTTGTACTCGACTGCGCGACTTCCATCTCGCAGCGCGGCAAGATCGAATACTTCGCGCGCGCCGGAAAGCCGACGCCGGAGGGCATGGTGATCGGCCGCGACGGCAAGCCGATGACGGACAGTGTGGAGATCCTGAAGGCCCTCAATGAAAAACGGGCCGCCCTGGCGCCGCTGGGTGGGATCGGAGAAGAGCTTGCGGGCTATAAAGGCTACGGTTACGCGACGGTTGTGGAGATCCTGAGCGCCGCCCTGCAGGCGGGCAGCTACATGCGCATGCTCTCCGGCATCGGCGCGGACGGGCAGAAGATCCCCTATCCGCTGGGGCACTTCTTCATTGCGGTCGATACGGAAGCCTTTATGGGCGCCGACAGCTTCAAGAAAACAGCCGGCGACATCCTGCGGGATCTGCGCGCCTCCGAGAAGGCGCCGGGCCATGACCGGATCTTTACGGCGGGCGAAAAGGAATATGAAGTCTGGCAGTTCCGCAAGGATAAGGGCGTGCCCGTCGGCGAGGCGGTGCAGAAGGAGCTTATCGGCCTGCGGGACCGCTTCGGGCTTACGCAGTTTGTGTTCCCGTTTGAGGGGTAAACAGCAGGCATCCCTTTTCTATAAAGGAAGAGAGAAGATAAAACAACGACCTGCATTACGGAAGAAAGGAAGTAAGTATGAGAGCATGTGAACGGCTTCTGCAGTATGTTAAGGTCTGGACGACCAGCGATGAGGAGAGCACCTCGGTTCCCTCCACGCAGCGCCAGTTTGATCTGGCCCGCCTCCTGGTCGATGAGATGAAGAGCCTCGGGATCGCCGACGCGAGAGTAGATGAGAACTGCTACGTGTACGGTTCCATCCCCGCGACGCCGGGATGCGAGAGCGCCCCTGCGATCGGCTTCATCGCCCACCTCGACACCGCGCCGGATTTCTCCGGAGAAAATGTTAATCCGCAGATCATCGAGAATTACGACGGCGGAGAGGTCGCGCTGGGTACATCGGGACGCGTGCTGACGCCGGAACAGTTCCCGTATATGAAAGACTGGAAGGGCAGAACGCTGATCACGACCGACGGCACGACGCTGCTGGGCGGTGACGACAAGGCCGGCATCTCCGAGATCATGACCATGGCCGAGACCCTGCTGCAGGGCGATATCCCCCACGGGAAAGTCTGCCTCGCCTTCACGCCGGATGAAGAGATCGGCAGCGGCGCCGAGCTCCTCGACCTCAAGGCCTGGGGCGCGAAGTACGCCTACACCGTGGACGGCGACCTGGAGAACCAGATCAGCTTTGAAAACTTCAACGCCTGCTCTGCCAGGTTCGAGATCACCGGCTTCAACATCCATCCCGGAACGGCGAAGGATACCATGATCAACGCCTCCCTCGTGGCGATGGAGATCAACGCCATGCTGCCCGCCTTCGAGACGCCCGCCCACACGGAAGGGTATGAGGGCTTCTTCCATCTGACCTCCATGAGCGGCACGGTGGAGAAGGCGACGCTTTCCTATATCATCCGTGACCACAGCGCCGAGCACTTTGCGGTGCGCCACGACATGCTGCGCCACATCGAGAAGAGCATCAACGAGAAGTACGGCGCCGGCACCGTCGAGCTGACCATCAAGGAGCAGTACAGGAACATGGCGGAGACCCTGACCGACTGCATGCAGCTGATCGAGTACGCGAAGGCTGCGGTGACCGAGGCCGGCATGACGCCCGACGTATCGCCCATCCGCGGCGGCACGGACGGTGCGCGCCTGAGCTGGCGCGGCCTGCCCTGCCCGAACCTGGGCACCGGCGGAAACGCCTTCCACGGCCCCTACGAGCACATCACGGCCGAGGGCATGGACAGCGTGACCAAGGTCCTGCTGGGGATCGTCAAGCGCTTTGCGCAGGAAAAGTAA
>CAMOKZ010000054.1 GCA_946618155.1 uncultured Lachnospiraceae bacterium
GAAAAGTACGGCTGCGGCAAGCCCACCTGTACGGTCGGCTGCGACTGCGACCGCTACATGGAGGTCTGGAACAACGTCTTTACCCAGTTTGAGAATGACGGCAAGGGCAATTATACGACCCTGAAGCAGAAGAATATCGATACCGGCATGGGCCTGGAGCGTCTGGCCGTCGTGGTGCAGGAAGTGGATTCCATCTTTGACGTGGACACCATCCGCGCCCTGCGCGACCGCGTCTGCGAAGTCGCGGGCAAGACGTACAAGGAGAAGGAGGAGGACGATATCTCCATCCGCCTGATCGTCGACCACATCCGTTCCGCCACCTTCATGATCTCTGACGGCATTACGCCGACCAATGAAGGCCGCGGCTACGTGCTGCGCCGCCTGATCCGCCGCGCCGCCCGCCACGGCAGGCTGCTGGGCATCAGCGGAAGCTTCCTTGCGGATCTTTCCCGCACGGTGATCGAGGGCTCCAGGGACGGCTATCCGGAACTGGAAGAGAAGAAGGACATGATCTTCCGCGTTCTGCAGAACGAGGAGACCGCCTTCGGACGCACCATCGACCAGGGTCTCTCCATCCTCGCTTCCATGGAGAAGGAGATGGAAGAGAGCGGACAGAAGGTCCTGCCCGGCGATAAGGCGTTCATGCTGTACGACACCTACGGATTCCCGCTTGACCTTACCCGCGAGATCCTTGCGGAAAAAGGCGTCACCATCGACGAGGAAGGCTTTGCCGCCGCGATGAAGGTCCAGAGAGAGACCGCCCGCGGCGCGCGCAAGAAGACCAATTACAGCGGCGCGGACGCAACGGTCTACGACCGTCTCCCCGTCGCGATGACCACGGAATTTGACGGCTATACCACCCTGGAAGAGCAGTCCGAAGTCACCGCCATGACCTCCGAGGAGGAAGTCGTGGAGGCGCTGGCTGAGGGCGACCGCGGCACCATCGTGACCGCGCGCTCCCCGTTCTACGCCACCATGGGCGGCCAGGAGGGCGACACGGGCGTGATCGAAGGCCCGGAGGGCACCTTCAAGGTAGAGACGACGATCAAGCTCTCCGGCGGCAAGGAAGGCCATGTGGGCACCGTGACCGGCGGCATGCTCAAGGTGGGCGACAAGGTCACCCTGCGGGTTGACGAAGAGGCCCGCCGCTGCACGGAGAAGAACCACAGCGCGACGCACCTGCTGCAGAAAGCGCTGAAGGTCGTGCTGGGCAGCCATGTCGAGCAGAAGGGCTCCATGGTCTCCGCGGACAGGCTCCGTTTCGACTTCGTGCATTTCCAGGCGATGACGCCCGAGGAGATCGAGCGGACCGAGGCGCTGGTGAATGAGCAGATCGCGAAGGCGATCGATGTACAGACCGATATCATGAGCCTCGACGAGGCCAGGGCCACCGGCGCGATGGCGCTGTTCGGCGAGAAGTACGGCGAGGAAGTGCGCGTGGTCTCCATGGGCGATTTCTCGAAGGAGCTCTGCGGTGGCACCCATGTGCGCAATACCGCGGATATCCGCCTCTTCAAGATCCTGAGCGAGTCCGGCATCTCCGCCGGCGTGCGCAGAATTGAAGCCCTGACCGGCGACGGCGTGCTGCGTTTCTACCAGGAGATGGAAAAGACCCTGCATGAGACGGCCGCGATGCTGAAGACCGTTCCGGCCGAGCTGCCGGCAAGAGTTGCCCAGCTCCAGGCCGAGCTCAAGGAATCCCGCAGCGAGTGCGAGTCCCTGAAGAGCAAGCTGGCCAAGGACGCCCTGGGCGACGTCATGGACCGCGTGCAGGAGGTCGGCGGCGTCAAGATTCTCGCCGCGAAGATGGAAAATGTCGACATGAACGGGCTGCGCGAGCTGGGCGACCAGCTGCGTGAGAAGATCGGTGAGGGCGTGATCGTCCTGGCATCCGTCGCGGGCGGCAAGGTCAGCCTGATGGCCGCGGCAACGGACGGCGCCATGAAGGCCGGCGCTCACGCGGGTAACCTGATCAAGTCGATCGCCGGACTGGTCGGCGGAGGCGGCGGCGGACGCCCGAATATGGCGCAGGCCGGCGGCAAGACGCCGGAGGGCGTGGACAGCGCGCTGGAAAAGGCCGTGCAGGTGCTTGCCGAGCAGGTCACGAAGTAGATTTTTATGCTTGACGTCTGGGCGGTTTGTGATATAATGCTGTTAGTGCAAATTTTACCCAGACAGTTGTATGGTGCACAATTTACAGCTGGAGGGAGGTTGGGTGTGCGACTATGTCGAATGTTATCGTAAAAGAGAACGAGACTTTGGACAGCGCTTTACGCCGTTTCAAAAGAAACTGCGCAAAGGCTGGTATTCAGCAGGAGATTCGTAAGAGAGAGCATTACGAAAAGCCGAGCGTAAGACGCAAGAAAAAGTCTGAAGCTGCGCGCAAGCGCAAATTTAACTGATCAGTATGACAGTACAAATCCCTGGTCGCAAGACCAGGGGTTTTGTTTGTATCAAGGTGACTATTCACGGCCGGTCTGGCATCGGGTCCTGTATGCACAAAATACTGAAAAAACTATTCAGCAGGGCGTTCTTTATCACCATTTCCGTCCTGATGCAGATCTTCTGGATGGTGCTGCTTTTCTATGTTCTGGGGCAGCAGTACCGTCTTTTTTCTGCGCTGATCGAGATCGTCTGCATCATTGCTGTCCTGTGGATCGTCAATAAGCGGATCAACCCCGCCTACAAGCTGGCCTGGACGATCCTCATCCTTGCCCTGCCCATCCTGGGGGCCGCGGTCTACGCGCTGTTCGGCCAGTCCAGGCTTGCGGCGCAGGTGGAGGAGAGCTTTTCGACGGCGGCGTTCAAAAGCAGGGATATCCTGCCGGAGAAGCCGGAGGACAGGGCGGCCCTCGCCGCCATGGACCCGCAGATGAACAAGCAGTCCCTGTACCTTCGCGATTATGCGGGGTTTCCCGTCTACCGCAGCACCGGCACCTGCTATTTCCCGGAGGGGGAAAAGCTCTACCGGAGCATGATGGAAGCGCTGCTTGACGCGAAGCGTTTCATCTTTCTCGAATATTTCATCATCGACAACGGCCAGATGTGGCAGAGCATCCTGGACATCCTGGAACAGAAGGCGAAGGAAGGCCTTGACGTCAGGGTGGTCTACGACGATGTGGGCTGCGTGAATACCCTGCCGGCGAACTTCTACAAAGAGCTGCGGGCCCGCGGCATCCGCTGCGAGGTGTTCAATCCCTTCCGTCCCATCGTCTCCGTGGTCTTCAATAACCGGGATCACCGGAAGATCATGGTGATCGACGGACATACCGGGTTTACCGGCGGGATCAACCTGGCGGACGAGTATATCAATAAGAAGGTTCGCTTCGGCCACTGGAAGGACACCGGCGTGATGCTCCGGGGCGAGGCCGTATGGAACTTCACGGTCATGTTCCTGCAGATGTGGAGCGTCCTGACGGGGGATTACGCAGAGCTGGAGGATCCCTGGCGGTTCCGGCCTGTTCCGGAGGATACGGGGCGGGCGGCCTTTGCGGACGACGGCTTCGTGCAGCCCTACAGCGATACGCCCCTCGACCACGAGACCGTGGGCGAGAACGTATACCTGAACATGATCAACCAGGCGAAGCACTATGTCTACATCTTCACGCCTTACCTGATCATCGACAATGAAATGATGACGGCCCTGTGCCTCGCCTCGAAGAACGGCGTGGACGTGCGGATCGTCACCCCGGGAATCCCGGACAAGCGGATGATCTTCATGCTGTCCAGGTCCTACTACGCCCAGCTGATCGACAGCGGCGTGCGGATCTTTGAGTATGAACCGGGCTTCCTGCACGCCAAGAGCTTTGTCTGCGACGACGAGACGGCGAGCGTGGGCACGGTCAACCTGGATTACCGGAGCCTCTACCTGCATTTTGAATGCGGCGTCTGGATGTACCGCTCCTCGGCGGTGGCCCAGGTGAAAGCGGATGTGGAGGATACCCTCGAGCACAGCAGGGAAGTGACGGCTGCCGAGGTGCACGGGGCAAGCCTGGGCGTAAGGCTCCTGCAGAGCCTGCTGCGCCTTCTGGCACCGATGCTCTAGAGAGCGGAAGGAGCGTAACAGCAGAATGGACAGGATCGCGACAGCCAGATACCGGGTGCGCGCGGAGGGCCTTTTCGGCAGACCGGAAAAGCCCTTCAGCTTTGTTATGCTCGCGGACCTGCATAACCGGAGCTACGGGGCGGACAACCGCGACCTGCTGGCGCTGATCGCGGCGCAGAAGCCGAAGGCCGTGCTCCTTGCGGGCGATATGATCACTGCCAAATTCGGGCGCGTCCGGATGGAGGAGGCCATGCGCCTCATGGGCGCCCTGACCAGCCGCTGGCCCGTCTACGCCGTCAACGGCAACCACGAGCAGAGGCTGACGGACACCGCGGTCTACGGCGGCGCCTGGGAGACCTACCTCGGCAGGGTAAGGAGCCTCGGCGTGCAGCTGCTGCGCAATGCCCGGGAGGACATCACGGTCCAGGGCATGCGGATGGCGGTCTGCGGATACGAGATGGAGGCGGAGGATTACAAGCATCCGGGCAGGATCGGCCCGGAGGAGATCGCGTCGGCGATCGGCCCCGCGCCCGGGGACCGCTACACCATCCTGCTGGCCCATCACCCTGACTGCTTCGGGGCATGCGCCGCATGGGGCGCGGATCTTACCCTTTCCGGGCACAAGCACGGCGGCATGGTACGCCTGCCCCTCATCGGTCCCCTGGCGGGGCCGGGGCCGGAGCTGTTCCCGCGGCGCACGCGGGGCATGTATCTGGAAAACGGGCGCAGGCTGATCGTCAGCGCCGGACTGGGCGGACACACCATCCCCATCCGGATCAACAATCCGCCGGAACTGGTCGTCATTGATTTTCTCTAAAGCCGCGGCGCGGCAACAGCCGGAAAAAGATGAGCATATCCGTAAAGCTGCAGAAGTTTGAAGGCCCGCTGGACCTGCTGCTGCATCTCATAGAAAAAAACAAGATCAATATTTACGACATCCCCGTGGCGCAGATCACCGACCAGTACATGGAGGCGCTTTCCCGCATCCGGGAGCAGGATTATGACCTGGACGTGATGAGCGAATTCCTGGTCATGGCGGCGACCCTGCTGGACCTGAAGTCCCGCATGCTGCTGCCTGCCGAGAAGGACGAGGACGGGGAGGAGATCGATCCGCGCGCGGAACTGGTCGAAAAGCTGCTGGAATACAAGCTGTATAAATATATGGCGGGCAAGCTCCGGGAGGATGAAAAGCAGGCCGAGGGCAGCTTTTTCCGGAAGACGGACATCCCCCGCGAGGTAAGATCCTACCAGCCCCCGGCCGATCCCGACGAGATTCTGGGGGACATCACCCTGCCCGGCCTCTATCAGATCTTCCTGCGCCTGCTGCGCACGAAAGAGGACAGGGTCGATCCGATCCGCAGCAGCTTCGGCAGGATCGAGCGCGAGCAGGTCGACCTGCATGAGACCATGCGGCATGTGGAGGATTACATCCTGGAGCATCCGGTGTGCAGCTTTGACGACCTGATGGAAAGGGGGGCGGGGAAGATGGTCCGCGTGATCACCTTCTTTACGCTGCTGGAACTGATCAAGATGGGAAAGGCGGCGGTCGCCCAGGAGCAGATCGGCGGCAGCATTGAGATCCGGCTGCGCGACCGGTCCGAGTGGCTGGAGACGGGAAGCGCCGCGGACCTTCTCCTCGGAGAGGAGGAGAGTATCTGAAGATGGGAGAACAAGACGTGAGAGCTGGAGAAGAGAGCGCAGGCACGGCCGCAGGACTGCGGGAAGCGGAAGAGACCGCGCAGCTGCAGGAGCCGGAAGGGACCGCTCAGCTGCAGGAGCCGGAAGAGACGGCGCAGACGCAGGAGACCGGGGAGGACGGAGAGCAGGAACCTCTTTCTCCCGCCAGGGCGAAGGCGGCGATCGAGGCCATCCTCTTTGCGATGGGCGAAGCCGTCGAGCTTTCCCGGATCGCGGCGGCGGTGGGACTGGAAAAGCGGGAAGCCGGCGCGCTGGTCTGCGAGCTGATGGATGAGTACGAGGCGCGGGGCAGCGGGATCGCGATCATCGAGCTGGACGGGAGCTACCAGATGTGCACCCGGAAGGACTATTACGGGACGCTGATCCGCCTGGTCCAGCAGCCGAGAAAGATCTCGCTGACGGACATCATGATCGAGACCCTCTCGATCATCGCCTACAAACAGCCGGTGACCAGGACGGAGATCGAAAAGATCCGCGGCGTCAAGAGCGACCACGCGGTGAACCGCCTGCTCGAGTACGGGCTGGTACAGGAAGTGGGCCGCCTGGAGGCGCCGGGCAGGCCGGTCCTGTTCGGGACGACGGAGGAGTTCCTGCGCCATTTCGGGCTCTCGTCCCTGCGGGATCTGCCGCCGGTGGATCCGCAGCAGAAGGAGAGCTTCCGCGAGAGCGCGCAGGAGGAAGTGAACGTCCGGCTGCCGGTATAGAAAGGTCTTGCCTTTTGAGGTGATTTTGGCTATTATTATAAAGGCAGATTTTGGGAATTTACTAATTATCATAAATGGAGGGCTGAAAGAATGAGTAATGCAGCACAAAACTTGGCAGGCAGCAGGATCACCCAGCTGCTTGATGAGAACAGTTTTGTTGAGATCGGCGCTAAGATCACTGCCAGATCCACCGATTTCAACATGCCCGAAGCGGACGCCCCGTCTGACGGTGTGATCACCGGCTACGGCGTGATAGGCGGAAATCTCGTCTATGTGTTCGCGCAGGATCCCGCTGTTCTCGGCGGTACGGTCGGCGAGATGCATGCCAGAAAGATCGCGGCCGTCTATGATATGGCGATGAAGATGGGCGCCCCGGTGATCGGACTGATCGATTCCGCCGGCCTGCGCCTGCAGGAATCCACGGACGCGCTGGACGCGTTCGGCAGGATCTACCTGAAGCAGTCCCTGGCCTCCGGCGTCATCCCGCAGATCATGGCCGTGTTCGGTCCCTGCGGCGGCGGTCTTACCGTCATGACCGGCCTTGCGGACTTCACTTTCATGGAGAGCGAGAAGGCGAAGCTGTTCATCAACAGCCCGAACGCGCTGGAAGGCAACCGCGCGGAGCTTTGCGACACGGCTGCGGCCGCGTACAGAGCAGAGAACGGTACCGTGGACTTCACCGGTTCCGCGGACGAGATCTTTGCCGGCATCCGCCAGCTTGTGGACATTCTGCCCTCCAACAACGAGGATGACGTTCCCTACGACGAGTGCGACGACGACCTCAACAGAGTCTGTGAAGGGCTCGAGGGCTTTGCGGGCGATCCCGCAGCCGTGCTCGCGCAGATCTCCGACAGCGGCTTCTTCTGTGAGACGAAGGCTGCCTGGGCGAAGGATACCGTCACCGGCTTCATCAAGCTCAACGGCCTTACCGTCGGCGCGGTCGCGAACCGCAGCGCCCTTTACGGCGAAGACGGCTCCGTCAAGGAAGAGTTCGGCGGCCTCATGAGCGCCCACGGCGCGGACAAGGCTGCTGCCTTCGTCAATTTCTGCGACGCCTTTGATATTCCGGTGCTCACCCTGACCAACGTGCGCGGCTTCAAGGCCTGCAAGTGCACGGAGAAGCGCGGCGCGAAGGCTGCTGCCGCCCTGACGGCTGCGTTCGCGAATGCGACGGTCCCGAAGGTCAACGTGATCACGGGCGAGTCCTTCGGCAGCGCCGGCGTCATCATGAACAGCAAATCCCTCGGCGCGGACATGACCTTCGCCTGGGAAAGCGCGAAGATCGGCATGATGGATGCGTCCATCGCCGCCCAGATCATGTATCCGCAGGCAGACGGCAAAGAGACAGCCGAGCAGTCCGCGAAGTACGACGAGCTGCAGCAGAGCGTCCTGGCCGCCGCGAAGAGAGGCTATATCGACACGATCATTGAAGCTGCCGATACCCGCAAGTATGTGATCGGCGCTTTTGAGATGCTTTATTCCAAGAGAGAGACCCGTCCGTCCAAAAAACATGGCACAGTTTAAGCGAGGTGTAGGAAAGATGAAAAACAGACTGACAGCAACCCTACTGGCCGGCGCTCTGGCGGTCAGCATGCTCAGCTGCGTTTCCTTTGCCGCTCAGGACCAGACGGAAGGACTGGAGGCTGTGCTCGAAACCGCCACCGAAGCTGCAGCGGCAGAAGAGAGCATCACCGAAGCTGCCGAGACGGAAGGCATGGCGCAGGAAGCCGAGCCGGAGACGGCGGCCCCGGCGGCAGCTGACCCGGCAGCAGCGGCTCCCGCCCAGGGCGGAAAGTACGCGCAGCTTTATGAGCCGCTCAAGGCAAACGCCATCGGCGTCCTGCAGGCGGTCTCCAATATGTCCGAAGCGGATGTGCAGAACATCATCGATTCGAGCACGAATGAGTCGGAGGTCCGCATCGCGGCCAACTGGCAGAGCGTGGCGAAGGAACTGGGACATTTCACCGGCAGCGGCGAGCAGACGGTTACGGAGAACGGAAACGAGATCACGGTCGTGACGCCCGCCGAGTATGACGGCACGCCCGAGGGAACCACCGTCAACGTATCGTATGTGTATAACGCAGTTAAGGATTCGACCTCGATGAGCTGGGATGTCCAGTATCCCAAGAGCAAGCTCTTCCGTGAGGCCGGCCTCAACACCCTTTTAGGCCTGGGTATCGTGTTCCTGACATTGATATTCCTGAGCTTTATCATCGGACAGCTCCACTGGATCCCGGATCTGATCGAAGGTAAGAAGAAGAGCGCGCCCGCCCCGGCACCCGCCGCGGCCCCGGCAGCTGCTCCCGCCCCGGTCATTGCGGAGCCTGAGGACGTCACCGATGATCTTGAACTTGCCGCGGTCATTGCTGCGGCCATCGCGGCCTCCGAGGAGGTCCCGGCAGACGGTTTTGTAGTGCGGTCCATCCGCAAGGTCAACAGAAGAAAGCGGCCCAACGCCTAAATACAGGAGGATAAAAAGATGAAAAACTATACGATCACGGTTAATGGTACGGTTTACGAAGTAACGGTCGAAGAAGGCACCGGCGCTGCTGCGGCTCCCGCTGCAAAGGCTGCTCCTGCCGCCCCGAAGGCTGCCCCCAAGGCTGCGCCGAAGGCTGCTGCTCCCGCCGCGAAGAGCGCCGGCGCGGGCTCCGTTAAGGTCACGGCTTCTGTTCCGGGCAAGGTATTCAAGATCGAAGCGAGTGTCGGTCAGGCTGTCAAGGCCGGCGACAACATCCTGATCCTGGAAGCCATGAAGATGGAGATCCCGGTCGTTGCGCCGCAGGACGGCACGGTCGCCAGCATTGATGTTGCTGCCGGCGACGCGGTCGAGAACGGTGATGTCCTGGCTACCCTGAACTGATCCGTTTATCCTGCAGCACATCTTATACTGGGAGGTAGAAAATGTCCTACGTTACGAATACATTGTCAAATCTCCTGCACCAGACCGCCTTCCTGAACCTGACGTGGGGAAACTACATCATGATCGTGGTGGCGCTGGTCTTCCTGTATTTGGCAATCAAACACGGTTTTGAACCGCTCCTGCTGGTTCCGATCGCCTTCGGTATGCTGCTGGTGAATATCTATCCCGATATCATTGCCAGGCCGTATGTGGACGCGATGGGCATCGAGCACGCGGGCGGACTGCTGCATTACTTTTACCTGATGGATGAGTGGTCCATCCTGCCGTCCCTGATCTTCATGGGCGTCGGCGCGATGACCGACTTCGGTCCGCTGATCGCGAACCCCATCAGCTTCCTGCTGGGCGCGGCTGCTCAGCTGGGTATCTATGTGGCGTATTTCCTTGCCATCATCATGGGCTTCACCGGCAAGCAGGCGGCTGCCATCTCCATCATCGGCGGCGCTGACGGCCCGACGTCCATTTTCCTGGCCGGCAAGCTCGGCCAGACCACGCTGATGGGCCCCATCGCCGTGGCAGCTTATTCCTACATGTCTCTGGTTCCGATCATCCAGCCGCCCATCATGAAGGCGCTGACGACGGAAAAGCAGAGAAAGATCAAGATGGATCAGCTTCGTCCGGTCTCCAAGCTGGAGAAGATCCTGTTCCCGATCGTCATCACGATCGTTGTCTGCATGCTGCTCCCGACGACAGCTCCGCTGGTCGGTATGCTCATGCTGGGCAACCTGTTCCGTGAGAGCGGCGTTGTCAAGCAGCTGACCGAGACGGCTTCCAACGCGCTGATGTATATCGTCGTTATCCTGCTGGGTACTTCCGTAGGCGCTTCCACCAGCGCCGAGGCGTTCCTGAATGTCGCTACCCTTAAGATCGTGGCGCTGGGCCTTGTCGCCTTCGCCTTCGGTACCGCGGGCGGCGTCCTTCTGGGTCTGCTGATGTGCAAGATCTCCGGCGGCAAGATCAATCCGCTGATCGGTTCGGCCGGCGTTTCCGCCGTCCCCATGGCCGCGCGTGTGTCCCAGAAGGTCGGCGCGGAAGCGGATCCCACGAACTTCCTGCTCATGCATGCCATGGGCCCGAACGTAGCGGGCGTTATCGGTACAGCCGTCGCGGCGGGTACCTTTATGGCAATCTTCGGTGTATAACGGCGGGAATGATCTGAGCACAGAAAGAAAGGATAAGATAATGGCAGATACGAAAAAAGCGGCGAAGGGCCAGGCCCCGGAACCCGCAAAGAGACCGATCAAAATTACCGAGACTATCCTGCGTGACGCGCATCAGTCCCTGATCGCCACGCGTATGACGACGGAACAGATGCTGCCGATCGTCGAAAAACTGGACAAGGTCGGATTTAATTCCGTGGAGTGCTGGGGCGGCGCGACCTTCGATGCCTGCCTGCGCTTCCTGAAGGAAGATCCGTGGGTCCGCCTGCGCAAGCTGCGCGACGGCTTCAAGAACACCAAGCTGCAGATGCTGTTCCGCGGCCAGAACATCCTGGGCTACGCGCCCTACGCGGACGACGTTGTGGAATACTTCGTACAGAAGTCCATCGCCAACGGTATCGACATCATCCGTATCTTCGACTGCCTGAACGACCTGCGCAATCTGAAGACGGCTGTCGACGCGACGAAGAAAGAGGGCGGACATGCCCAGATCGCGCTTTCCTACACGCTGGGCGACGCGTACACGCTCGATTACTGGATGGATATCGCGAAGAGGATCGAGGACATGGGTGCCGACTCCATCTGCATCAAGGATATGGCCGGCCTGCTTCTTCCGTATACCGCTCATGAGCTGGTATCCGCACTGAAGAGC
>CAMOKZ010000055.1 GCA_946618155.1 uncultured Lachnospiraceae bacterium
AGCTCCTCCATCAGCACGCAGACCGCCGTGACATCCGCGAGGGCGTCCATGGTCCCCACCTCGTGGAAGTGGATCTCGCTGACCGGTCTGGCGTGGGCGCGGCTCTCCGCCTCCGCGATCAGGCCGTAGACCGCCAGCACATCTTCCCGCACCTTGTCGGAGACCGAAAGGTGGTCCCGCACCAGATGCTCGATATCGTGCATGCTGGTGTGGTGATGGTGGGTGTGGCCGTGATCGTGATCGTGGTCATGGTCGTGATCATGGGCATGGTCGTGATCATGGTCATGGTCGTGGTCGTGCTCGTGGTCATGGTCATGATCGTGGAAGTGCGCGTCGGCGCTCTCCTCTTCTTCCCCGTTTACGGTCACGGTCATGTGCGTGCCGCTGATGCCGCACTTGGAGGCGGCGTCTTTTCTGAAGGTGACGCCCGGGATGCCCAGCGCGTTCAGCTTTTCCATTGTTTTTTCCGGGTCCGGGACAAGCTCCAGCAGGGCCGCGGTCAGCATATCGCCGGCTGCACCCATCCCCAGGTCGAGATACAGTGTCTTCATGATCGTTTTTCTCCCATATGATTGATGCGGCTGGCGAGGAAGCCCGCGCCGAACCCGTTGTCGATATTCACCACCGATACCCCGCTCGCGCAGGAATTGAGCATGGACAGCAGGGCGGAAAGGCCGCCCATGGACGCCCCGTAGCCGACGCTGGTCGGCACCGCGATGACCGGGCAGTCCGCCAGTCCGCCGATGACGCTGGCCAGCGCACCCTCCATCCCGGCCACGGCGATGATCACGTTTGCGCTCATGATCTCGTCGAGGTGGGACAACAGGCGGTGCAGGCCGGCCACGCCCACATCGTAGAGCCGGATGACCTCGTTCCCGTAGGCCTCGGCGGTCAGCGCCGCCTCCTCGGCCACGGGCAGATCGCTGGTGCCGCCGGTCGCGACCACGATCTTTCCGGCGCCGTCCTTTTCCGGCAGCTCACCGGCAATACCAAGCCTGGCTGACGCGCAGTAGGTCATCGGATGTTTTTCGGAAATGACCGCAGCTGCCTCGGGGGAAAGCCTGGTCACCAGGACCGTCTTCTGGCCGCTCTGGCGCATCACATCCAGAATGCCGATGATCTGCTCCGGCGTCTTGCCGGCCCCGTAGATCACCTCGGCCGCGCCGCTGCGCACCTTGCGGTGCAGATCTACCTTCGCGTAGCCGATGTCCGCAAAAGGCGCTTTTTTGAGGGAGAGCAGCGCTTCGTCCACCGCCATCTCCCCGGACCGCACCTGTTCCAGAATGCGTCTGATCTCATCATTCATGGCCGTACCTCCAGATCCAGTACCACAGTTTTGTATAAGGGAAGGAGCGTCTCCAGGATCTGCTCTCTCTTTTCCATCACCATGCCGAGCTGCGCGGCGGGCACCTGGAGCTTTGCCCCCTCCGCCGTCCTGCGCACCCGGAAATTTGTAAAGCCCATCGCGAAGAGCGCGGTCTCTGCTTCCTCCGTCACCGCAAGGTCCCGGGCGGTGATCCGCGTCCCGGTCGGGATGCGGGTGGCCAGGCAGGCGTAGGCCGGTTTATCCCAGGTAAAGAGACCTGCCTCGCGGGATAGTTCCCTGATCTTTTCTTTGGTCAGGCCGCACTCCCGAAGCGGTGAGCGCACCCTCAGCTCCCGCAGGGCCTGCATGCCGGGGCGGTCATCCGCGTCATCGGAGGCGTTCGTCCCGTCCAGCAGCAGCGTGTATCCGTCCGCGTGCGCCTGCTCCGTGATCCGGGTAAAGATCCGCTGCTTGCAGTAATAGCAGCGCCGCGGGCCGTTCGCTGCGACCTCCTCCGTCTCCAGCACGGAGAGGTCGATCACGGTCATTTTCACACTAAGCTCTCCGGCCAGGCGCTGCGCATCCTCGAACTCAAAGGCGGGCTGAAACTGCGAGCGCACATAGTAGGCACGGATATCGCAGCCATACCGCATCCCCGCCCAGAGCAGAAAGGCAGAGTCGGCGCCGCCGGAGAAGGCGAGGGCTGCCCGCCGGTTTTCCGCAAAAAATGTTTCCAGTGTCATCCCGGTCTCCTTATCCACACAAGAAGGCTGTCCTTACCCGCATCGCGCGGATAATGACAGCCTTCGGACTATCGCTTGTTCGATTTTATTCTTTGTGTTCTTTCCGGTTTCTTCTCTGTTTCCGGGCTTTGGGCCCGCTGCCGGCATGACCGGCTCATAGCCGGATTCGTCCGGCCGCTTCCGTTTTATGATACAGAAACTTGTTTTTCCTGTCAATACGCACTGCTCTCCTGCCTGTTCTTTTCCCTTGCATGCAGGGCAAGGCCGATCAGGAGCAGGATGGGGAAGATGATGGCGCAGAGGATGCCGCGGCGCAGGTCATCCCCAAAGGCAGCCGAGACCAGGCCGACGAAGGTCGGTCCGCCGCTGCAGCCGACATCCCCGCCAAGGGCCAGGAGGGCGAACAGCGCCGTCCCGCCGGTGGGCATGGATGCGGAGGCAAGGGAAAAGGTTCCCGGCCAGAAGATGCCGACGGAAAATCCGCAGATCCCGCAGCCGATCAGGCCAAGGGCGGGAATGGGCGAAAGGGAGATCACCAGGTAGGAGATCAGGCACAGGACGCCGCTTCCCGCGATGAAGCGTTTCAGCGGCAGGCGCTCGCCGTACTTCCCGTAAAGGGCGCGGGAGGTTCCCATCGTGATGGCAAAGAACATCGGGCCGGCCAGGTCGCCGACGGTCTTGCCGACGCCAAGTCCCTGCTCGGCAAAGGTCGAAGCCCACTGGCTGACCGCCTGCTCGCAGGCGCCCGCGCAGATCATCAGCAGAAGGAAGATCCAGAACAGGCGCTGCTTAAGGAGCGTGCCCAGCGGCATCGCCGTTTCTCCCTCCGGGACAAGATCCGCGATCGGCACGCGGGTAAAGACGAACATGTTGACCAGCGGCACGATCGCCCAGAGCACAGCCATGACGCGCCAGTTCGCAATGCCGAAAACGGCAAAAAAGATGGTCGAGATCAGGACGACGCCCACATGTCCCCAGCAGTAGAAGGAATGCAGAAGGCTCATCGCCGTCTCCTTATTCGGCGTCGGGCAGGCCTCCATCACGGGGCTGACCACCACCTCAAGCAGGCCGCCGCCGATCGCGTAAAGCACGGCGGAAAGCAGGATGCCGATAAACGGATCCGGCATGAGGCCCGGCAGAACGGCCAGAGAAATGAGGCCGAGGGCTGCCGTCAGGTGCGCCAGGATCATCGCCGCCCGGTACCCGATCCTGTCCACGAAGGAGATGCTGACCAGGTCGACCAGAAGCTGCACGGCAAAATTGATGGTCACCAGAAACGTGATCCGCGCAAGGGGGATCCCGTAGGTCCGGTGAAAGGTAAGAAACAGCAGCGGAACAAAATTGTTGACGATCGCCTGCACGATGTAGCCGACAAAGCAGGCGTAGACGGTTTTCTGGTACTCTCTGTCCATGGGGGCGGGCCTTTCTGTTTTCTCTTGTTTCTCTTTGTTTCTCTTCTCTTTTTCTGACGCGCAGCGGGGCAAAGCCCGGGCGCGGCAGCGCATTCAGTATACTGTCTGCCCGCGCCTGATCTGTCTTAGCTTTCTTTGCTTTATCTCTTTTTACCGGTCTTCCACCAGCGCGGCCAGGGCCGGGAAGGGCTCCAGGCTGCGGTGCAGAATGCCGTGCACTCTGGCGATCATCGTCCCGTAATTGGTGATGGGCACGCCCTGGTCGACGGCCGCCCGCACTCTCGCGCGCATCTCGCGCTCGCTCAGCATGCATCCGCCGCAGTGGATGACCAGCGCGTAGGGCGAGAGGTCCTCCGGGAATTCCATGCCGCTGCAGGTTTTGATCTGCAGCTTCTTTCCCGTAAATTCCTCCAGCCACTTCGGAATCTTCACCGTGCCGATGTCTCCGCACTGCCGGTGATGGGTGCAGCCCTCCGCGATGAGGACGGTGTCCCCATCCTTCAGACCGTCCAGCGCGGCAGCGCCCTTGACCGCCTCGTCCAGCAGGCCTTTGTACCTGGCCATGAGGATGGAGAAGGAGGTCAGCGGCACGCCGGCGGGCACCTCTTTCGAGACCCTGCCGAACACCTGGCTGTCTGTGATCACCATCGCGGGCTTTTCGCGCATCGCGGCAAGTGCCGCAGAAAGCTCCGTCTCCCGCACGACCAGCGCGCCCGCGCCGGCGTCCAGAAGATCGCGGATGGTCTGCTGCTGGGGCAGGATCAGTCTCCCCTTGGGCGCCGCCTTGTCGATCGGCACCACGAGGATAACGGTCTGCCCTGGGGATACCAGGTCGCCGACGAGGCGCCTGCCGTCCCCGCTCTTGACGAGGGCCGCCATGCGCTCCTTGAGCTGCGCGATGCCTTCGCCCGTGAGTGTGCTCACATAGAGCGGCGCGGGGGCATCTTCCGGTTTCTCAGCAGCCGGCGCCGCATCGGTTCCATAGCCCCCGGCAAGATCTGCTTTGTTGTAGACGACCAGGTACGGGATCTCCTTTGCCGCGAACAGTCCGAGCAGCTGCCGGTCGGCTTCGCCCATGCCCTCCAGGATGTCGACCACGAGGATGGCGATGTCCGTCCGGTTAAGCTCCTGCCTGGTCTTTCTGATGCGCAGCTCGCCCAGCGCGCCCTCATCGTCAAACCCCGGCGTGTCGATGATCACCACCGGTCCCAGCGGAAGCAGTTCCATCGCCTTGCGGACCGGGTCCGTGGTCGTCCCGCGCACGTCGGAGACGACCGCCAGATCCTGCCCCGTGACCGCGTTCACCAGGCTGGATTTTCCCGCGTTGCGCCGTCCGTAGAAACCGATGTGGATCCGCTCCCCGGACGGGGTATCGTTCATGCTCATGTTTTTTCTTTATACTCCTTGCTGATCACTTGTTGTAGGCAAAACCGCTGCCGGCAGCCTCAGAGGGCGCAAAAATGGACGCCGCCTGCTCCTCGGTCAGGGTGATGCCGAAAACTTCCTGGTAATACTTCACGGTCTCCGCGACGACATCGATATCCTCGAAGAGTTCCGGATAAGCGGTCTGCGCCAGCCACAGCAGGGTGATCGGCGTATCGACGCCAGGCGTGTAGCTTCTGTACATGCCAAGGGGCATCTTGTAGACGCGCTGGTTGGTGATGGCATCCACCGCGCTCCAGTCATAGGTGCCGATGGTGTTATCGTAGAGATCCTGCGGGCCGGCCGTGGTGAAGTTCGTGACGAAGATCAGGCCCGGGTTCCAGGCATAGATCTGCTCCATGCTCACCGCGACGGAGTTGTCGGTCTCCAGCTCCTCGGCAACGTTGACGGCGCCGATGGCATCCGCCCAGAACTGGCCGAAGAACTGCTTGCCGGAGGTCAGCAGGGTGGTATCGCTGTACTGGAACAGGAAGAAGACTCTCTCCCTCTCTTCCTCGGGGATATCGGCAACGCGCTCCTGCACCATGCTGTAGATCTTTTCAGAGTAATCGGACACGATCTGCGTCTTCTCGTTCTCCGGGAAGATCTCGCCCAGCAGGCTGATCCAGTTGTCGAGGGTCTCGATGGTGTTGTACTCCCACTTGTTGACGGAAACGCCTACCGCCGCAAGGCCTGCGCCGCGCAGCTGGTCGCCGATCGCCGTGCTGCCTGCGCTGTAGAAAACAACGTCCGGCTCAAGGGTGAGCAGCTCTTCCATGTTGATCTCGGAACCGTTGATGTAATCCGTCTTCGCATCCAGGATCTCCGGATACAGCTCGCCCAGAAGGCCGTTCTGCGCCGCCGTCATGCTGGGCGCCGGCATTCCGACGATCTTGTCGGCAGAGTCAAAGAAGATGGTCAGGACGCTGGGAAGCGGATAGATGTCGCAGACGACGATGCGCTCCACATCGACGGGGACTTCTACTTCATTGCCGGCGTGGTCCGTGATCACGTGGGTCTCTTCCCCGGCCATGGCCGTGCCGGCCATGAGGGCTGCGGAAAGGGAAAGGATGAGAGCCGCGCCGAAAAGGCGTCCGTGCTTTTTGCTGTTCATGTCAGGTTTCCTCCTTTTTCTGATGTCTGTTTGCTTCTTTTCTATATTGATTCTGACCCGGCCTGTTAAAGCTTACCTGCCAGGCAGCCAAAATCCGAAACGAGATCCGGCATGTCCTTCCGCCATATCCTGCCGGAGAACGCCTCCGTCGGAAGGGCGATAAACTTTGCTTCAGGCGGACAGATGGGCTGGTAGAGCGGATCCGCGATGATCACGCGCCTGCCTGTGAGCGCCGGGATGATGTCGTCCTCATCGGGCGTCATCTTGTCCCCGCCGCGCAGGATGCCCTTACCGCACTCGGTCGCGCAGAGCACGTCGGCGCGCTGGCCCGTCTCTTTTTCGATCGCCGCGGCGATGCCGAGGCTGGTCACGCCCTCGCCGATCACCGCGATGGGCGCCGGGCCGGCCGGTGTCTGCGCTGCGCCTGCCGCGCCTTTCCTTTCTGCCGGATCACCCAGGCGCCGGATGCCGTCCCCGAGGCAGACCAGGTCTTCCCCGGTGTACGCGGCTTCCCGCAGGGCAAGAGCAGCTTCTCTCTGCAGCGCCTTCCCGCAGGGGAAGCAGACCACATAGGGTGTGCCGAACCGCCTGCGCAGCACCTTTGCGGCGCCGAGTCCCACGGCGGAGACCACAAGGTTTACCTTAGCCTCCCCCGCCCGCGCCATCTGCGCCGGGGTCGATCCCATGGCCCAGACGGAAAGGACGTCAAAGCCCTCCGCCTCCAGGAAGGCCCGCATGGAGCGGTCCGTTCCGTTGACGGAAAAGTCAAGGGGCGTAACGCCGAGCAGGTTGACGGCGATTTGCGCGCCGCCTGCGCCCGCGTTTTCAGGTTCATTGACAAAGCGCTCCGCCCAGCCGGCCAGCGCCATGGAGGCGCCGTGCACGTAGGTGTTCATGCCCGTGGTCGGGAAGCCGAAGGTGGGGATGCCGGTGCGCCGCTCGATGAGCGCCGCCGTTCCCGCAAAGTCAAAGCCCGTCATCGTGGGGATGGGCGTTCCCGCCACCGCGATGAAGGCCGGGTGAAGATCCCGGGCCGCCGCTTCGATATCATCCACCAGTTTGGCGTCATCCCCCATCACCGCTTCCATCTCGGAGAGCGCGGAGATGTAGATCATGCTCTCCATGTCGTACCAGCGCGGCTCATCGTGGGTAGTGTAGGTGGAGTTGCAGCCTGAGGCGTCATGCATGATCGTCATGCCGCCCAGCTCATAGAGTGCGGAGCATACGCCGAAGACATCCGCGGAATAGGTCGAAATTATTCTTGCCGTCTGTTTCATAGGCAGCCCTCACACCCCCATCCTTTGATCTGCACCAGGCTTCTCATGTCCTTCGGCTGCAGGTAAGCGTCCCTCATCAGCTCCAGCGTGCGCAGGATGGCTTCATAGCCGATCATGCCGCCGCCCTCGACGATGTTGACGAAACGGTCCGTGTTCGTAAAGTACGCCGCCTTCTGGCCGACGGCCAGCGTGTTCGACGGCTCCCTCTGCGCGGACCAGCGCATCTTCGGGTGGATCGTCGGAAACAGAAGCAGCTGCGGATAGTGTGCCTTCAGGTACGCGAAATCTTCTTTTTCCTCCCCGGTGAAGCTGTCCGCGTAGACCCGCTCCACGGCAAACCCGGCGTCCAGAAGGAGCCTTGCCAGGCTTAAGGGTCTCGGGCAGTAGGTGTAGTCGATCGCAATGGGCGTATCGCCCACCAGCTCCAGGGTCTTCGCCAGGGCCTCCTTCACAGCGGCCCGCTTCTCCGCAAAGTCCGGACATGCGATGCCGAGGGCTTCGCAGAGCTTTCCGAGGTTTGCCTCGATCTCATCCGGGTCAAGGCTGTAGGGCAGGTACAGGTGCCTGCCGCCCAGACGCTCTTCCAGGATCTTCCCGCCCGCCGCCGCGGACGGATAGTAGGAGATATAATAGGCGCTCTCCGCCATCTCCTGGTACTCTTCATAGGTCCTGCAGGAGTTGATCTCGCGGACGGTAAAGCCAGCCCCGCGCAGGATCTCCATCAGGTCGGAATCTTCATCGGTCGGAAAATCATTGCCGATGATGGAGACGACATCGCTGCGGATGGGACGCGCATGCAGCCCCGCGTAGAGCCTTGCCCGCATCAGCTGATCCGGGGTCAGGCCGCTCTTTCGCATGATGGGGTTCATGTAGCAGTCCGTAAAATCGATATCCGGATAGCGCTCGCGCAGCCGCCTGTAGATCATGTCGAGGTCGCAGCCCGTAAAGTGATGCACGCAGCTGGTGTAGACCAGGACCGCGGGCGGCCGTTTGGGCAGCTTTTCGATGATGTCGCTGACGCCCTCGATCACCAGTTCTTCCATGTCTCCGTCAAGCAGATCGTGCTCCCGGACGGCCACGGTGGAAAACCGCTCCTGCGCCCCCATCTCGGCGGCGGTCAGGACGACGCCGCGCAGGCATCCGGCGGCGCAGACATAGATCTCGTGGGCTCCGGGGATGAGCATCCCCGTGTGCACGATATTCCAGGTACCCCTGACCGGAGAAGCATATTCCAGGCCCTGCCGGAAGGGTACGGGATAGGCAGCCTCGCCGATGGGCAGGCCGCGCTCGGCCCGGTCATCCGCCGGCGCAGATAAAGGTTCGCCCGGGCGTCTCAGCATGACACACCTCCGCACACATCTAAAAGCGTCGATGCGAGGGTGCGGTACTGCCCTGCCATCCCGCTCTCCGGGAACGCTTCAATGACGGTCTTCCCCAGCGCCTCGGCCTCCTGCACGGTGTCGCTCCTGTCCAGAGCAGCGATCACCGAAGTATGGAAATCATCCGCCAGCTCCGCCACCTTCTCTTCCTCATTCTTGACATTGCGGCGGTTCAGGATGAGGCCGCCGAGCTTCGCGTAGCCCCTGTCCCCGAAATTTTCCACCGCCATCGCGATGTTTGCCGCCGCGTGGATGGCCATGTTCTCCCCGGAGGTGACCACGAAGACTTTGTCCGCGTAGCCGCCGCGCATCGGCATGGAGAAGCCGCCGCAGACCACGTCGCCCAGCACGTCGTAGAGGACCACATCCGGCTTATATGTCTCGTAGGCACCTTTTTCGGCCAGTTTTTCCAGGGCCGCAATGATGCCGCGCCCCGCGCAGCCGACGCCCGGCGAGGGACCGCCGGCCTCCACGCAGACCACGCCGCCGTAGCCGATCCGCACCATATCCTCCAGGGCGAAATCATCCTTCTTCTGCCGGACAAGGTCAAGGACCGTCACCGGCGTCTTCGCCAGGTAGGACTTTTCCCCTGCCCCGGCCATCCCGCCGCACAGGCTGGCCGTGGAGTCCGCCTTCGGGTCGCAGCCGATCTGCATGACCTTGTAGCCCATGTCCGCCAGCGCCGCCGAAACATTCGAGACCGTGGTGGATTTCCCGATCCCGCCTTTTCCGTAAACTGCAAGTTTAATCATGTCTTTCTTTATCCTTTCCTGCGGCCTGCGCCGCCTTTTCATCCACTTTGACCGTAACGGTCTTTACGCTCACTCCCGGAAGAAGCCCGAGCCGGTGTCCCGCCTCCAGGATGTCCGCCTCCGGACCGTCCATGGAAACGTGAATCAGGTACAGACCGCAGCTCCGGTGCGGCATGCCCATGCGGCCGAGCAGCAGCCGGCTGTAGGAATGCAGCAGGGCGTTGATCTGTTCCGCCGCCCGGTTGCTGTCCGCGATGATCGTCATCGAAGCGATGACGCGCTCGCGCCCGGGTGCTTCCTCGATGCCGGAGGAAGTCTTCCCGCCTGCCCCGGCGGAGACGCCTGCAGCGCCGGATCCGTCACCGGCACCCGGCCTGTCGGAGGCCAGGCTCATCGGGAATACGCTGCGCAGGGTCTGCCCCGGCGTCTCGATCTCCCCGATCACCGCGTTCACCCCGAAGGCTTTGCGGATATTTTCCCCGGTCACCACGGAGGTGACGGGGCCCCACACCGCGCCGCCGCCCTTTTCCAGAAGGAGGGCGGTATGCGCCCTCTGCAGGGCGTGGGCCGGGTAGTGGGTATTGAAAATGCAGGCCATCCCCCGCTGCGCCAGGAGGGACAGCGTATCCAGCACGATCAGCTGGTTGCGGAAATCCAGGTTGGACTCGGGCTCATCCAGAATGAGCACCTCGGGTTCGGCCGCCAGCGCCCTGGCGATCAGCACCATCTGCAGCTCGCCGCCGCTGATCCGGCTGCAGGGCTTGTCGGCCAGATAGCCGATGCCCAGCATGTCCATCACCTTCTGCGCGGCCTCGATATCCTCTTTCTTCGGCCCCGAAAAGCCGCCGATCCGGCTGCTGCGTCCCAGCAGCACGGTCTGGAAGGCCGTGTACACAGAAGAAGCGCTCCTGGCCTGGGGCACATAGGCGAGCCGGCGCCAGAGCCGCCGCTCCGGAATGCCGCGGATATCCTCCCCGTCCAGCAGTGCCTGCCCGCTCTCCCAGGAGAGCATCCCCATCACGCACCGCAGCAGCGTGGTCTTTCCCGCGCCGTTCGGTCCCAGGATGGCGAGGATCTCGCCGGACTTAGCCTCAAAACTGATATCCCGCAGGATCTGCGGGCCCTTCGGATACGAGAAGCATCCGTCTTTCACCGATAAGATCAATACTGCCACCCCCCGCTCCTGCGCATCAGAATGATAAAGAACGGCGCGCCGACGATGGCCGTCAGGATGGAGACCGGGATCTCCGCCGCCGTCAGGCTTCTCGCCGCCGTATCCACGATCAGCATAAAGACCGCGCCGGTGCTCACGCAGGCCGGAATGAGGGCGAGGTGACTGCCGCCGAACTTCATCCTGCACATATGCGGGATGAGCAGGCCGACCCAGCCGACCTGGCCGCACATGGAAACGCAGGAAGCCGTGATCATGGTGGCGCAGAAGACCGTCACCAGGCGCAGGCGCCGGATGTTCACGCCCGACGAGCGCGCCTCATCCTCGGAGAGGGGAAGCAGGTTGAGCTTCCAGCGCAGAAGCCAGAGTACAACAATGCCGCCCAGAACAGGCGCCGCCCCAAGCCGCAGGCCCGGGAAACCCGCCTTGTCCAGGCCGCCCATCAGCCAGTAGGTGATGGAGGGCAGCTCCTGCTCAGTGTCCGCCGCGAATTTGACAAAGGAGACCAGGGCGGAAAACAGGGAGCCGATCATGATGCCGGCAAGCACGACAGAGCTTAATCCCCTGCCGCGCCCCGA
>CAMOKZ010000056.1 GCA_946618155.1 uncultured Lachnospiraceae bacterium
TCGGCCTTGTTATCCCGGAACTGAACGGCAAGCTCATCGGCGCTGCTCAGCGTGTTCCGACCCCGACCGGTTCCACCACCATCCTTACCGCGATCGTGGAAGGCACCGTGACCAAGGAGCAGATCAACGAGGCCATGAAGGCTGCTTCCAACGAGTCCTTCGGCTACAACACGGATGAGATCGTTTCCAGCGATATCGTCGGTATGAAGTACGGTTCTCTGTTCGATGCCACCCAGACCATGGCTCTGCCGCTCGACAACGGCACCACCGAGGTTCAGGTCGTTTCCTGGTATGACAACGAGAACTCCTACACCAGCCAGATGGTCCGCACCATCAAGCACTTCGGCAAGCTGCTCGGCGCGTGAGACTGACTGCACGTAAATAAGGCAAACCATTAGACCTGGAGGGTCCGGCCTGTTAAGGACCGGGCCCTCCAGTGCGATAAGGAGAGAATATCATGGGACTGAATAAGAAATCCGTAGATGATATCAACGTCAAGGGCCTGCGCGTTCTGTGCAGATGCGACTTCAACGTTCCGCTTAAGGATGGAAAGATCACGGACGAGAACCGTCTGGTTGCGGCTCTGCCCACCATCAAAAAGCTGATCGCCGACGGCGGCAGAGTCATCCTCTGCTCTCATCTGGGCAAGCCCAAGGGAGAGCCCAAGCCCGAGCTTTCTCTGGCTCCGGTAGCTGCCCGCCTTTCCGAGCTGCTCGGCCAGGAAGTGAAGTTTGCCGCTGATCCCGAGGTCGTCGGCCCGAACGCGAAAGCTGCTGTTGCCGCGATGAAGGACGGCGATGTCATCCTTCTTGAGAACACCCGTTACAGAGCAGAAGAGACCAAGAACGGCGAAGCCTTCTCCAGAGAGCTGGCTTCTCTGTGCGATGTCTTCGTCAACGACGCGTTCGGCACCGCGCACCGCGCGCACTGCTCCAACGTCGGCGTGGCGCAGCTGGTCGACACCGCTGTTGTCGGTTATCTGATGCAGAAAGAGATCGACTTCCTCGGCAACGCCGTTGAGAACCCGGTCCGTCCGTTCGTCGCCATCCTGGGCGGCGCGAAGGTCGCGGACAAGCTCAACGTCATCAACAACCTGCTTGAGAAGTGCGATACCCTGATCATCGGCGGCGGCATGGCCTACACCTTCCTGAAGGCGAAGGGCTATGAGATCGGCAAGTCTCTCCTGGACGACACCAAGATCGAGTACTGCGCTGAGATGCTGAAGAAGGCCGAGAGCCTTGGCAAGCAGCTCCTTCTTCCGGTGGACACCGTCGTGACGGCTGAGTTCCCGAACCCGATCGATGCCGAGATCGAGACCCAGATCGTTTCCTCCGACGCCATCCCGGCTGACCGCATGGGTATGGATATCGGCCCGAAGACCATCGCCCTTTACAGCGATGCCGTCAAGAACGCTAAGACCGTTGTCTGGAACGGACCGATGGGCGTTTTCGAAAACCCGATCCTGGCTGCCGGCACCAAGGCCGTTGCGGCTGCTCTGGCTGAGACCGACGCCACCACGATCATCGGCGGCGGCGATTCCGCGGCTGCTGTCAACCAGCTCGGCTTCGGCGACAAGATGAGCCACATTTCCACGGGCGGCGGCGCCTCCCTTGAATTCCTTGAGGGCAAGGAGCTTCCGGGCGTAGCGGCTGCGAACGACAAATAAGGAGAGATCATCATGGCAAGAAAGAAAATTATTGCTGGCAACTGGAAAATGAACATGACGCCCTCTGAGGCGAAGGCTCTGGTCGAGACCTTAAAGCCCCTCGTGGACAATCCCGAAGTGGATGTCGTCTACTGCGTGCCGGCGATCGATATCGTTCCGGTCGTGGAAGCCGTTAAGGGCACGAACGTACAGGTCGGCGCAGAGAACATGTACATCGAGGAGAAGGGCGCCTTCACCGGCGAGATCTCCCCGAACATGCTCGTGGACGCAGGCTGCAAATATGTGATCATCGGCCATTCCGAGAGACGTGAGTACTTCAAGGAGGACGACGCCTTCCTCAACAAGAAGGTCCTCAAGGCCTTCGAGCACGGCCTTACCCCCATCCTCTGCTGCGGCGAGAGCCTTGAGCAGAGAGAAGCGGGCGTTACCCTTGACTGGATCCGTCTGCAGATCAAGTCCGACCTCATCGGCGTGACGAAGGAGCAGGCTGCTTCCATGGTCATCGCCTATGAGCCCATCTGGGCGATCGGCACCGGCAGGACCGCCACGAGCGACCAGGCAGAGGAAGTCTGCAAGGCCATCCGTGAGCTGATCTGCGAGATCTATGACGCGCCCACCGCTGAAGCCATCCGCATCCAGTACGGCGGCTCCATGAACGCGGGCAACTGCGCCGAGCTTCTGGCGAAGCCCGACATCGACGGCGGCCTGATCGGCGGCGCTTCCCTGAAGCCCGACTTCGGCAAGATCGTCAACTACAACAAATAAGCTCCTGAATAATTAAGGAGTGGGGGGCCCCGCAAGGCCGCGCAGGCGGCCGGGCGGGGCCCTTGTGCAAAACTCTGGTCTTTCCGGCGTTTTTCGGGATGGGAGGTTTCCGCATGTTTCATATTCTTGTTGCGGAGGATGACGCTGTACTTAACCGCATGATCTGTGCCAGGCTGGAGAGGGAGGATTTTAAGACCTTTCCCGTCTTTGACGGGCAGGAAGCCCTCGACCTGATGGAGAGGGAGCACATCGACCTGATCATCTGCGATATCATGATGCCCAGGGTGGACGGCTACGAACTGACGAAGCTCCTGCGGGATTCGCGCTTTACCCTGCCGATCCTGATGATCACCGCGAAGAACCAGATGGAGGACATGGAGAAGGGCTTCCGGGCGGGGACGGACGACTACATGATCAAGCCCGTGAACCTGCGGGAGATGGTGCTCCGGGTGAACGCGCTGCTGCGGCGCGCCCAGCTGGAAACGAAGAAGCAGATCATGATCGGGGAGACCATGCTGGACTACGCCGGGCTTACCGTGACCGTAAAGGGTACGGTGAGCGAGCTTCCGCCCAAGGAGTTCTATCTGCTGTTCAAGCTGCTCAACAACCCGAACAAGGTCTTTACCCGGCTCGAGCTCCTGGAGGAGATCTGGGGGATGGAGAAGGATACGGACGAGCGGAACGTGGACGCGCACATCAAAAAGCTGCGCCGGCGGTTCGGCGGCGTCGCGGATTTTGAGATCGTGACGGTGCGCGGACTCGGCTACAAGGCCGTTTTCGGCCAGGCGCCGCATGGAGAGGGGGAGTCCGGGCAGTGAAAAACCAGCAGAAAAAGTACCGGCTTCGTCTGAGAAAGTACTCGGCAGCGACCTCCGCCATCGCGATCACGGCATCGTGTCTGATCTCGCTGCTGATCAGCGTCTTCGTGATCCATATGTTTTATCAGGCGATGTATACGGCCCATGTCGGCATCGTGATGAGCGTCTTCACCTGTCTGCTGACCATGGCGACCGGCATCTATGTGACCAATCAGGTTGCCGGGCATTTTGTCGGCCTGGTGGAGACCGCGAATGACGCGGTCGTGCGGATCACGGAGGGACAGTTCGATACCCGGATACCTGAGATCCAGACCGACCGGAAGGGAGCGCAGTATCTGCACGAGCTCGATGAACTGCAGCGGAACGTGAACCGCCTGGCCGTGGAGCTGTCCGGCATGGATCACATGCGCAGGGATTTTGTGAGCAATGTCTCCCACGAGATGAAGACGCCGTTGGCCGCGATCATGGGTATCTCCGAGATGCTCCAGGAAAAGGGGCTCTCTGAGGAGGAGAGAAACGAATATCTGCGGCTGCTCTACGACGAGGCAAGACGCATCTCCAGACTCAGCGAAAACATGCTGCGGATCTCCCGCCTGGACAACCAGGGCACCGTGGCGAAAAAGCGCAGGGTGCGCGTGGATGAGCAGATCCGCAGGGCAGTCATCCTGCTTGCGGAGAACCAGCCCGGGCGCCGGTTCGACCTGGCGCTGCCGGCCATCACGGCCATGACGGACGCCGACCTTCTGCAGGAGGTCTGGATCAACCTGATCGAGAACGCGATGAAATACTCCGAGCCCGACACGACCATCCACATCCGGGGCACGGCAGGCCCGGACGGCTTTGCCGTCAGCATCCAGGACGAGGGAATCGGCATCCCGGAGGAGAAGCGGGAGCACATTTTCGAGATGTTCTACCAGTGTGAGGAGTCACACAAAAAGAGCGGGAACGGCCTTGGCCTCTCCATCGTCAGGAAGATCCTTGACCTTCTGGGCGGGCGGATCGAATGCCTGAGCGAAGAGGGGAAGGGGACCGAGATGATCGTCCGCTTTTGAAAAAGTCACACAAAGGTCATGAAAATGATGGATAAAAGCAGAAACAGCGTGATCGTGCGCACCAGTGTGCTCGGCATCGCGGCAAACCTTCTGCTGGCGCTGTTCAAGGCGGGCGTCGGCATCATCACGCGGTCCATCGCGGTCACCCTGGACGCGGTGAACAACATTACGGACGCGGGATCGAGCGTGATCACCATCGGGGGAACGCTGCTCGCGGCGAAAAAGCCGGACAGGGAGCATCCCTACGGTCACGGCAGAATTGAATACATGAGCGCCATGATCCTGGGCGCCATCGTGATGTCGGCGGGGCTCTCCTCCTTCGCGGAGGCGGTCAGGAAGATCCTGCATCCGCGGGAACCCGCCTACACGGTGCCCTCCCTGGTCATCATCGGGGTCTGCGTGCTGGTCAAGATCGCCCTGGGCAGATACGTGATCGACGCGGGGAAGCGGACAGACTCGGAGACCCTGACGGGTTCCGGCAAGGACGCCCTGATGGACGCGGTCATCTCCGCCTCGACCCTGGCGGCCGCGCTGATCTTTATCTTCACCGGAGTCTCCCTGGAGGCCTGGCTCGGCGCCGTCATCTCCCTGGTGATCATCCGGACGGGCCTTGACATGGTGCAGCAGACCTTCTCCGAGATGCTGGGGGAGAGAGTGGACGCCCATCTTGCGCGGCAGGTCAGGCAGACTGTGGAATCCTTCCCCGAGGTGTGCGGCGTCTACGACATGATGTTCAACGACTACGGGCCGACCCGGGTGACCGGCGCTCTTCATATCGAGGTGGACGAGCGGATGAGGGCGGACGAGATCAGCGAACTGACGAGGCGGATCGAGGAAAAGGTCTGGCTGAAGCTCGGCGTGCAGCTGACGGCGATTGGAATCTATTCCATGAATACGGGCAGCGAGGAGGCCCGGCTTGCACGCGAAGAGATCACTGCCATCGCCATGGGCTTTCCCCATGTGCTGCAGGTGCACGGGTTTTACCTGAAGGAGGGGGAGATCCGCTTCGACGTGATCGTCGAGTTCGGTACCGCCGACCCGGAGGGCCTGTGCAGGCAGATCGAGGAGAAGGTGAAGGAGCGGTACCCGCAGTGCCGGGTGACGGCCTATCCCGATGTGGATTACAGCTTCAGTGAATAAGGAGAAGAATCAGATCCCGTACGGCGCCCGGCGCCGTGCGGGATTGCTTTTTGGGCAAGGGTAAGGCATAATAAAAGCAGAACAGGCAAAGACGAAAGGGGGGGTGTTTCGTATGGTGATCGTGCGGCTGCTTTTGCTGTTCACGCTGGGTGAGTACGGGATCTTTACGGTGCCGGAAGCGATTCTGACCATTTTCGGGTACTGGGGTATTTTCAAAAAATGCGGGGCGAAGCCATGGGAAGCCCTTGTTCCCTTCCGCCGCACCTATACATTGGCCAGGTGCGCCGGCAGAGAGCCGGAGGGCAGGGTGCTGACGGCGGCGGATGTGATCAACACGGTGCTGCAGGGCCTTATCCTGATCGTTCCGCCGGGCAATACGGGATTTCCGGTCGCGCTGATGGCCGCGCAGTTCGCTGTCGTCCTCTGGATGCTGATCTACTGGATCCGGGTCTTTGACGGCCTGGCCCTGGCCTTTAACCGCAGAAAGATCTGGGTGGTGCTCTGGGTCTTTTTCCAGGGAATCTGCTCCGCCGTCTGGGGCTGGAGCAAACGCTTTGCACCGCGCTGGCTCATCAGCGACTTTGCCGATGTGGAAGAAAAATACTTTGACGGCAGCGCCCGCGGCCTTGACGAGGGCCTGACCGTGGATATCCGGGAGCGCATCGTGCGCAGCTTTTTCGGGAAAAAATATCTGCTGCGGGATATCCACATGTACATCAAGCCGGGCAGGATGGTCCTGCTGCTGGGCGGCTCCGGCGCCGGGAAGACGACCTTCCTGAACGCGGTCAACGGCTACGAAAAGGCCGACGCGCAGATCGTGCTCAACGGCAGCAATGTGTATAAAGAATACAAAAAAATGAAATACAAGGTCGGCTTCGTGCCCCAGCAGGACCTGATGCGGGGCAGCGATACCGTCCTGCGCACCCTGACCGACGCAGCGGCGCTGCGGCTTCCCATGGACTTTGACCAGAAGGAGAGAAGGGAGCGGGTGGACGAGGTGATGAAGATGTTCGGTCTTCGCCCGGTGCAGGACAGCCTGGTCGACAAGCTCTCCGGCGGGCAGCGCAAGCGGCTCTCCATCGCCATGGAGTTCATCTCGAACCCGTCGCTCTTTATCCTGGACGAGCCGGATTCCGGCCTTGACGGCGTGATGGCGCGGGAGCTGATGAACCGGCTGCGCAGGATCGCCGACCAGGGCAAGATCGTGATCGTGATCACCCATACGCCGGACCGGGTGATCGACCTGTTTGACGACGTGATCGTGCTGGCCAAGGACGCGAACCGTACCGGGCGGCTTGCCTTCTACGGCACCATCGAGGAGGCCAGGAAGTTCTTCGGCAGGGAACGGATGGAAGAGATCGTCATGTGCGTCTGCCGCGAGGAGGAAGGCGGAGAAGGCAGAGCGGATGACTATATTTCAGAGTATGTTGACTATCAGCGCAGCTGAGACTGGGGGGAGATATGGCACAGGAAGCGGCAGAAAATAAAGGAATTGAGCTTCGTCCCCGCAGCAGGTCGGCGCAGATGCTGATCTATCTGGGGAAATTTACGCGCATCTTCATTTTTCAGAATGACTGGAAGGTGCTGCCGATGGCGGCGATCATCGCCGGCATGGTGAGCCTTGTGGTGCGCGGCGACTTTTTTATCACGATGGAGGGGACCTTAAAGGGTGCGCTGGCTCTCACCTGCGTCTCCATCTGGAACGGGTTCTTCAACTCGATCCAGGTGATCTGCCGGGAGAGGAGCATCATCAAGCGGGAGCACCGCTCCGGCATGCATGTGACGTCCTATGTCTGCGCGCATCTGCTCTTCCAGGCGGTGCTCTGCCTGGCCCAGACCGCGATCACCCTCTACATCATCAGCGTGGCCGGGGTGAAGATCCCTCGAGAAGGCTTTATGACGAACCATCTGGTCCTGGACCTCGGCATCACCATCTTTCTGATCACCTACAGTTCGGATATCCTGGCCCTCTTTGTCTCAAGCCTGGTGCACACGACGACCACGGCCATGACGGTGATGCCCTTCCTGCTGATCTTCCAGCTGGTCTTTTCCGGCGGCATCTTCAGCGTCCCCGAACGGCTCTCCTTCCTCACGGACCTGACCGTCTCCGGGTACGGGATGCAGTGCATCGCCGCCCAGTCGGACTACAATTCCCTGCCGATGATGAGCGGATGGGCAAGCCTGCGGCGGATGAAGAATGTGGAGATCGAGGGGAATGTCATACCGGCCGAACTGATTGCCGGTTTTACCGAAAGGCAGGACGGGGCGGCGGCGAAGGTGCTTGACGCCGAGGCGGCGGACGGCGTGACGGTGAGACAGGTGCTGGAGGCGGCCCTCGAGGACCCGTCCCTTGCGCCTCTTCTTGAGGAAAAGATGCATTACGGGTTTACGGTCGGCGAGGTGCTCGAGCTGGCCGGGGAGGACACAGTCAAGCATGCGCTCACGGAAAAAGGACGCATAGGCGCGCAGACGGAAGCATATGCCAGGACAAAAGCGAACGTCATCAACTGCTGGATGTCCCTCGTGCTCATCGGCGTCCTGTGCGCGCTGGGCACGATCGTCGCGCTGGAGTTTATCGACAGAGACAGGAGGTGAGTGATGAGAAACCTGGGGATGATGGCAGTCCTGGCAGCGGCCGCGGCGGTACTTGTACCGGCAGGATCGTGCTGCGGGGCAGGACAGACGCCGCATGTATCTGCGATGCCGGCTGCGGTCTTCGGTGCAGGGACAGCCGGCAGGACATCCGGAAAGGATGAGACGGTGGAACAGCTTCAGGGAGAATGGTTCGAGGTCAGCGGCAGAATGACCCTCGTGTTTGAGGGGGATACCCTTACCGCCTCCTACGGCTGGACAGAAGACTATACCGATACCTGGAAGTTCCGCATTGTGGACAGGGGATACCGCACCGAGATCGAAAGCGTGGAGGAGGGCTCCTTCGGTATCCTTTCCCCGCTGACGATCAGGCAGGACGGCTCGCTGGAGGGATATCCGATGGTGATGGACGGCCCCTCCGAGACCTACCGGTTCGTCCGTGAGGATCAGCTGGAGAAGGAGCGGGAGATCACGGACTACTCGGATGAGGACGCGCCCAAAGAGATCAGATCGGACGAGATCGAATACTTTTCCCTGACCTATACGGCTGCACCGGGTCGTGACTACGGCGTCCGGTTCGGCAGCGACTCGGGAAGCTGGAACTTTTCGGTGGAGCCCGATGGGGACGGTTATGTCTGGTCCGTGCGGGGCATGGGCAATTCCTATATTATCTTCGACGACCGGGGAGAGGCCGGGGAGGAGATGCGCAGGGCGCTGGCCGGACTCATCCGGGACCTGGACATCCCGGCGCTGAACGGGTATCACAAGGCAAACAACGTGGATGTGCCGGGGTACTCCCTGTATGTGGAATATGCTTCCGGTGAAGACCTTACCATCCTGGCGGAGGGAAACGCCGCGGATACCTGCGTGTTTGACCTGGCTGCGCTGATGGACTTCGCGGCTGAGCTGTGCGGAGATCCGGAAGTTAGTGAATACTAACCAAAACAATATAAATTATAGGAAGTTATGTTTGTATATTCTTCCCAGATGTTATATAATTCTTTTATATATGCTATATTATTAACATTCTATGTCTGAAGATAATATACGTATGTAAGAAAATCTGAATACTGGTACAGGAGGAGGTGACGCCGTGCGGGCGCGGAGGTGCCGGCATCAGAGCATGTACTGCTGATCAACTCTTTAATACCGGAGAAGAAGTTCTCCGGGAGTTTTGGCCCCGAGGGGGCCGGGAGGAAGATTTATGTCATCAATCACAAGTGAAGCGAGAAAACAGATCCTGGAGATCTGTGACCGCTACGTAGATGAGAGGACTCCGCTGATGATGATCCTCTCCGATATTCAGAAGGAATATGGCTATATTCCGCTGGATGTGCAGGAGATCGTCTCCGAAAAGACGGGTATCTCCGTAGCCGAGATCTACGGAGTGGTCACATTCTATTCCTTCTTCTCACTGCAGCCCAAGGGCAAATATATCATCGGCTGCTGTCTGGGAACCGCATGCTACGTCAAGGGCGCGCAGCAGGTCATCGACAAGTTCTCTGAGGAACTGGGCATCGAGCCCGGCCAGACCTCCGAGGACGGACTGTTCACGCTGGATGCTCTTCGCTGCATCGGTGCGTGCGGCATTGCGCCGGCCGTATCCATCAACGGTAAGGTCTATCCCAAGCTGAGTGTCTCGGATGTTCCGGGCATCATCGACGAATACCGCAAAATGGCAGGTTGAAAGGAGCTAAGGGAATATGGAACAGATTAGAAGTTTTGAAGACCTCAGTACCGCGGCTGCCGGCTGTGGTGCATGTCTGAAAGAAAAATTCAGCGGGGCGGACGGCAAGAGGGCCATCGTGGTCTGCGGCGGTACCGGCTGTATTTCCTCCAATTCCATGGATATCCTCGGCAAGATCGAGGAGCTGATCAAAGAAAAAGGCCTTGAAGACAAAGTCACGGCCAACAAGGTCGGCTGCTTCGGTTTCTGCTCCCAGGGTCCGTTCGTAAAGATCTATCCGGAAGATACCCTGTATCGTCTGGTCAAGATCGAGGACGTGGAAGAGATCATCGAGAAGGATATCATCGGCGGCGAGATCATTGAGCGTCTGCTCTATGTCGATCCCGCAACGCAGGAAAAGATCGCGAAGCAGGACGAGATCAACTTCTACAAGAAGCAGAAGAGAATCGCGCTGCACGGCTGCGGCCAGATCAATCCGGAAGACATCCGGGAAGCCCTGGGCCTCGACGCCTGGAAGGGCCTTGCCCGCGCCCTGAAGATGGAGCGCAAGGATGTCGTGCAGGAAGTCCTTGACGCGGGTATCCGCGGCAGAGGCGGCGCCGGTTTCCCGACCGGCAGAAAGTGGATGTTCGCCATGAACGGCGGCGGCGACAAGTATGTCGTATGTAACGGTGACGAGGGCGACCCCGGCGCATTCATGGACAGATCCATCCTGGAAGGCAATCCGCTGGCCGTCATCGAAGGTATGGCCATCGCCGGCTATGCGATCGGCGCGCAGAACGGCTACTTCTACGTACGTGCGGAGTACCCGATCGCCGTCAACCGTCTGAACCTTGCCATCAAGCAGGCTGAAGAGCTCGGCCTTCTGGGCGACAACATCCTGGGCACGGATTTCAGCTTCCATGTACATATCCGTCTCGGCGCCGGCGCGTTCGTCTGCGGTGAAGAGACTGCCCTGCTGAACTCCATCCAGGGTCAGCGCGGTATGCCCAGGCCCCGTCCGCCTTTCCCGGCAGTCAAGGGTCTGTGGGATCGTCCCACCGTCGTCAACAACGTTGAGACGCTGGCCAGCATCCCCTACATCCTCAGAGAGGGCGCTGCGAAGTACGCTTCCATCGGTACGGAAAGATCCAAGGGCACGAAGGTGTTCGCGCTCGGCGGCAAGATCAACAACGTTGGTCTGGTCGAGGTCCCGATGGGCACCACGCTCCGCGAGCTGATCTATGATATCGGCGGCGGCATCCCGAACGGCAAGAAGTTCAAGGCCATCCAGACCGGCGGACCTTCCGGCGGATGTCTTACTGAAGAATTCCTGGATGAACCGATTGATTTCGATAACCTGGTAGCGAAGGGCTCCATGATGGGTTCCGGCGGCGCGATCGTTATGGATGAAGACAACTGTA
>CAMOKZ010000057.1 GCA_946618155.1 uncultured Lachnospiraceae bacterium
CGCTGCCCTTTTTCTCCGGCAGCTGCGCCAGGATGACGGCAGCGAACATCAGCACCGCCCCGCAAAGCTCCCGCGCGGAGAGCTTCTGTCCAAGCAGGGCCCAGCCCGCCAGCGCGCTGATCACGGCCTCCAGGCTCATGATCAGGGAAGCCAGGGTCGGATCGACCTTGCTCTGCCCCAGGATCTGCATCGTATACGCTACGCCGCAGGACAGCACGCCGGTGTACAGAAGCGGCAGCGCGGCCGCCTGAATGCCGGCGATCGTGGGCGTTTCAAAGATAAACATCAGGATAAAGGTCTCCAGGCCGCAGACCAGGAACTCGCCGCAGGCCAGGATCATGCCGTCCATGCGTGCCGCGAAATAGTCGACCGCCATGATCTGCAGGGCAAAGCCGAAGGCGGATCCGACCACGTAAACGTCGCCCTTCCCGATGGTCAGCTTCTCTGTGATGCACAGCAGGTAGAGGCCCGCCACGGCAAGAATGACGCTGATCCAGAGCTGCAGGCGCACTTTCTTTTTAAAGAAGATGCCCAGAAGCGGCACGATCACGATATACAGCGCGGTGATGAAGCCCGCCTTGCCCACCGTGGTGTCCTTGATGCCGAACTGCTGCAGGTTGGCCGCGATGCAAAGGAAGGTTCCGCAGGCGAGCCCGCCCAGGAGGATCGTCTTCCGGTCTGCCCGGGGTGCATCAGCAGCACGGGGCCGAAGCTTCCTGATCAGGAAAATGCAGGGCACCAGCACCAGCGATCCGATCAGGTTCCTGACTGCGTTAAAGGTAAAGGGGCCCACATGATCCATGCCGACGCTCTGCGCGACAAATGCGGTCCCCCAGATCAGGGCCGCCAGCAGAAGCTGCAGCGACCCTGTCAAACTGTTTCCTGTATTACTCTCCATTGTCTGTCTTCATTCCCGTCAATAGAAGAATCTTGCGCCCATGTAGCCGACCTGTCCGTCCACGCTGACCTTGTACCAGCCGCCGGCGTCCTCCAGGAACTCCACGACCGTCCCGGCCGGATACTCGCCGATGATGTTGTCGCCGTAGTCGGCGTAGCTTCTCATGTAGCAGGTACCCGTCATGGTCATGAACACCGGCTCGGGCGGCTCAGTCTCGGGCGGCTCTGTCTGCCGCGTCTCCGGCTGCGCAGGCGCAGTCTCCGGCGTAGAGGACCCGTCTCCGGCAGTTGCGCCGCCCGCGCTCTGCTGCCCGTCAGTGCCATGGGTCTGCAGGATCTGCACGGCGCCCTGGCTGCCCGCATACTCAGGATCGAGCACGGTCTCGCCTGCGTCCATGGACTCAGCGTTTTCGTCCGGGCCCATCCAGGAAGGTCTCTGATCCGTCAGGTAGACGGAATTCATGTAGCCGAGCCTGGTCCCCTCAAAGCGGATCCGCGCCCAGCCGTTCTCCTCAAGGCCGATGACGAAGACCTGCTGGCCCTCGTCGAGGACGCCGACCAGGTTCTCATTCGTCTCGTCGTACTCCGGCTCCGACCGCACAAAGCAGTCCTCCGTCGCGTACATATAGCCTCTGTAGGGGCCTTCCGTCTCCGACTCTTTTTCCGCCGTCTCCCCGTCGGTGCGCTTCGCTCCGGTGCCGACCAGCACCTCCGGCGCAACATTGTAGGGACGCGGGGTGGAAGCTGTTTCTGCCTCGGTTCCGGTTTCCGTCACAGCTTCGGCGGCCGCCTCGGTAAGCGCCTCCGACACTGCTTCAGATGCCGTCTCCGTGATGGCTTCGGTAACCGCCTCAGCGGCGGCTTCCGTAACGGCCTCGGTCTCTGCTTCCGTCACCGCCTCGGTGACTGCTTCCGTGACCGCCTCGGTAACTGCCTCCGTGATCTCTTCCGTCCCGGATTCCGTCTCCGTTTCTGTCTCCGTCTCGGTTTCGGTGGCAGCCTCGGTCTCCGTCTCCGTCATGGCCTCGGTGACCGCCTCAGTGACGGCTTCCGTGATTGCTTCTGTAACGGCCTCAGTCTCTGCTTCCGTCACCGCCTCGGTAACCGCTTCCGTAATCTCTTCCGTCTCGGATTCGGACTCCGTTTCGGTCTCCGTTTCCGTCTCGGTCTCCGTCTCAGTTTCCGTGGCAGCCTCGGTCTCCGTCTTCGTCATGGCCTCGGTCATCGCCTCGGTGGCTGCTTCCGTCACCGCCTCGGTAACCGCTTCCGTGATCTCCTCGGTCCCGGTTTCGGTCTCCGCGGCAGTCTCAGCCTCGGTCTCCGTCATGGCTTCGGTCATGGCCTCGGCGGCTGCTTCCGTGACGGCTTCCGTCACGGTTTCGGTAATCGCCTCAGCGATCTCTTCGGTCTCCGCGGCGGTCTCCGGTTCGGTTTCCGTCTCCGCTTCCACAGGCCTGATCGTGATCGTATTCTGCTTCGGCGCCTGCGTCTCGGACTCGGTTTCGGTCTGCGCATGCGTCTGGGCCTCCGTCTCGGTCTGCGCCTGTGTCTGCGCTTCGGTCTGCGTCTCAGACTCTGTCTCAGTCTGGGCTTGTGTCTCGGCTCCTGCCGGTGCTGCAGGCTCTGACCCCGGCCCGGTTATCTTTACCTGGCCGGAAGAAGCGCCGGCTTCTCCGCTCATTGAGGCTTCACTGGCATTTTCAATCTTGACTGCCGACTCGCTTTCCGTCATCTTCTTATACAGATGAACGCCGCCGAAAGACAGGCCGATCACCAGCAAGATCACACCAATCAGCATAAAATACCGCAGATAATCTGACAGCCATTCTTTAAACTTATTCAAAAAGACCCCTCCTTATAACTCCCCTGTGATCTCCCTGTTTTCGATATCAAATAAGAATTATACCATGGATCGCGCGGGTTGTAAAATAACTGCGTTCACGCCGTCAGCACGCGCCGCATCCAGCGGATGAAGACCCACACGGCCTCGCCGGTGCGCTCCATGCCGACGCAGTTTTTCGCCAGCGAGATGTCATCCGTGATGATGTTGTCTACGTGGATGTCGATCATCTCTTCCATGTCGTTGCGGCGGTTTACGGTCCACACATAGATCTGTTTGCCGGCGTTGTGGATGGTGGAGACCAGCCGGTCGGAGACGCTGCTCATCCGGATGCTGAAGGCATCCGCCGCCTCCATGCGGTTGACGTTTCCGTAGGCCAGGCCCATGACATAGACGGTCGTGATGGCCGGATTCAGCTCTTTCACGATCTTCAGGGAGTCGTATTTCTGGGAGGTGACGACGCACTCCTGGATGAAGTTCTTCTCCTCCAGCATGCGCACCAGGTTCTCCTCCATCCCCTCCTGCTGCACGGTGGGCTTCAGCTCTATATTGAGCCTTATCCCCGCGGCCTTGGCAAAGTCGATCACGTCTGACAGGAAGGGCACCGGCTCTCCCGCGAAGTCCGGGCCGAAGAAAGAGCCCGCGTCGAGGGTCCTGATCTGGGCGCTGTCCAGTTCCCAGGATTTCGCGTTTACCCCGCAGGTGCGGCCAAATCCGGCGTCGTGCATGCAAAAGAGCTGCCCGTCGCTGCTCTGCTGGATGTCCAGTTCGATCCAGTCCGCCCCGAGCCTTACGGCCGCATCAAATGCCGCCATTGTGTTTTCCGGGTAGTACCGCGACGCGCCCCGGTGCGCGGTGATCTCCATCTTGTGGACATATTCGATGTTGGGGTTATATCGTCCCTTCACGATATTGTAGGTATGGAAACCGGTCAGAAGCATCAGCGCAATGGCTGCCGCCGCGCTGATCGCCGGAAGCATGCGCCGGATCCTTCCGCGCAGATGCCGCGGCGGGAGGATCTCTCCCCTGTGCCCTCTTCCCATCAGGAAAAAGGTGACCGAACTGTTCATGATGCCGAAAAACGCGATCAGGGCCGTCATCAGGACGGATACCAGGAGGACGCGCCCGAGGGATGCCCGGATGATCCGCCTGAGGATCCCCTGCAGCCGCAGCACAATGAAGAGGCCGGCTGCCATGGCCGCCAGAAACAGGCCAAAATAGAGTAGCTGGATGAGCACATAGGACAGCGCCCTGCCCAGCGCTTCCTTCCAGGACATCCGCTTATTCCGGGCAAAGGCGCCGGAGAAGGAGCGGCCCTCCAGCAGCATATCCGGCAGGATCCGCCCGAAGCAGAGGCAGACAATGCCGCCGGCGATGATCAGCAGGATGAAGGCTGCAAGCAGCTGCTCATGCGTGAAGATGTAGATAAAGATCTCTTTGACGATGGTCGTCTGCACCAGGATGACCAGCATGGCCGCGCTGGCGTAGAATTCCTCAAAAAACCCGAAGATGAGCAGCCTGATCCCGCCCTTTGCCCGCAGCAGCCTGCCCATGGCGGCGAAGGTATAGCGGATGGTGTCGATCACCGTCGGCGGCGCGGAGCCTCCCCTGTCCCGGGCGTAGAGCACGTAGATCACGCTGATCCGGTCTGCCATCCCGTAGAGTCCGATCAGCACAAAAAAGACCGCTCCTGCCGCCAGCGCTGCCGGATGGCGCAGAAACAGTCCGAGATTCTCTTTTGTCAGATACCGGTAGCCGGAGATCTGCATGGCCGCCTGCAGGCCAAGTCCTCCCGCAGCCAGGAAAAAGTTGAGGGCTGCGATCTTGTACAGAAGCGCAAAGCGCAGGAAGGCCCGCACTCTCCCCCTTAAGCGGGACTTTGTGCCGGCCCGTTTTCCGCGCTCAGCTGTCTCTCCGGTATGATTTGTTTTCCTGCTGAGGATCTGCTCAGGCATGCGCGCCTCCAAGCTTTTCCTCCCACTCCTGCTCCTTGAACCCCGCGAGGACGACGCCGTCTCCGACCAGGAGCGGCCGTTTGACCAGCATGCCGTCCGTGGCGAGAAGCGCGATCATCTCTTCCTCACTCATCGAGGCAAGGCGGTCCTTGACGCCCAGACTGCGGTAGAGCTGTCCCGAGGTGTTAAAGAACCGCTTCACAGGAAGGCCGCTCGCGGCGATCCAGCCGGCAAGCTCTTCGGCGGAAGGATTTTCTTCTTTGATCGGCCGTTTCACAAAGCCGATCCTGTTATCCGCAAGCCACTTTTCCGCTTTTTTGCAGGTACTGCATCTGTCATAGCAGATAAAGGTATACGCCATTGCTCCTCCTCCTCAGCCCTCTGTTCCCTGCAGGGTAAAGGCCTCCGGCAGCAGCTCGCCCAGGGTGACGATCCGGTAATCCGTGCCGCTCTGCACGAGGATCAGCGGGAAATCCGGTCCGCAGAATTCCGACATCACCTGCCTGCAGATGCCGCAGGGCGGGCAGGGAATCGGATCGCTTCCCTCCGGTCCGCCGGCGATGCAGATCGCCGCGAACTTCCTTTCTCCCTCGCTGACCGCCTTGAAGAAGGCTGTGCGCTCGGCACAGTTCGCGGCCCCGTAGCTGCTGTTCTCGATATTGCAGCCCGTGTAGACTGTCCCGTCCTCCGCAAGAAGGGCTGCGCCCACACGGAAGTGGGAATAGGGCACGTAGGCTTTTTCCCGCTGCGCAATGGCTGTCTCCATCAGTTTCGCCGCAAGGGCGGGCGTGATCTCTTCCCGTTTCATCCGGACACACTCCTTTCCGCAATGCGCTTTCTTTTATTGTCCCCCATTCCGCACCGGTTGTCAACCGGACCGGGCCGCTTTACGCCCTTACCCGGTCGATCAGCCAGCAGATGAGAAACGCGGCGATGTCCACCGCCACGATCGTGGATCCGACGGGCGTTGCCCACAGGATCGAGCCCAGAATGCCGATCAGGGCACAGCAGACCGAAAGGATGGCCGAGCAGATGGTCACGGACAGGAAGCTCCGGAAGAGCCGCATGGCCGACAGGGCCGGGAAAATGATCAGCGCCGAGATCAGCAGCGAGCCCACCAGGTTCATGGCCAGCACGATGATGACCGCGACGATGACGGCGATCATCAGATTATACTTTTTCGCGTCCGTACCGGTCGCCTGGGCGAAGGATTCGTCGAAGGTGACCGCGAAGATCTTGTGATAGAAGAAAACGAACACGGCGATCACGATCACCGAGAGCACCACGCACAGGATCACCTCCCCCAGCGTCAGGGTGAGGATGGAGGTAGAGCCGAACAGGGAGCTGCACACATCTCCTGACAGGTTCGAGGAGGTCGAAAAGATATTCATCAGCAGATAGCCGATGGCCAGCGCGCCCACAGAGAGCATGGCAATGGCCGCGTCCCCGCGGATCTTCGTGTTCTGTCCCATGCGCAGCAGCAGAACGGCACAGAGCACCGTCAGCGGCAGGACCACCAGCATCTCGTTGGATACCTCCAGGACCGCCGCGATGGCAAAGGCGCCGAAGGCCACATGGGAGAGACCGTCGCCGATAAAGGAAAACCGCTTCAGCACCAGCGTCACGCCCAGCAGCGAGGAGCACAGCGCGATCAGCACGCCGACGATCAGGGCGTAGCGGACGAAGGGGTAGGAAAGGTACATGCCAAGAGTTTCCAGAATGTTCATTCCTCTTCGCCCCCTTCCTGCTCTTCTGCAGAGGATTCCGCTGCCGCAGTTTCCTCCGCGTGCACCCCAGCAAAGTAGATTCCCGCAGGGCTCTGCAGATACTCTTCCCTCGTGCCGTAGAACCATTCATCCCCGACATGCAGGATGTGGGTCGCGTAGCGGATGGAGGTCATATCGTGGGAGACCATGATGATCGTGATCTTTTCGTCCCGGTTCAGGGCCGCGATCAGCTCGTACATATCCATGGCCGCCTTCGGGTCAAGCCCGGAGATGGGCTCATCCAGCAGCAGGACCTTGCGCGTCGCGCAAAGCGCCCTGGCCAGCAGCACTCTCTGCTGCTGCCCGCCGGAAAGCTCCCGGTAGCAGCGCCGGCGAAGGTCGGCGATGCCCAGCTGTTCCATGCTCCTTGCCGCCAGTTCCTTCTCCTGGGGCCCGTAGAACGGGCGGAATCCCATCCTTCCCTGGCAGCCGGACAGGACGATCTCCCGGACCGATGCGGGGAAATCCCTCTGGATCAGCGTCTGCTGGGGCAGGTAGCCGATCTCGTTCCTGCGCAGGCCGTCCCCCTCGATCACCTCACCCTTCATCGGCTCCTGCAGATGGAGCAGGGTGCGGATGAGCGTTGATTTGCCGGACCCGTTCTCGCCGACGATGCACAGGTAGTCCCCCGCGCCGATGGAAAAATGCAGATTCTCGACCAGGACTGTCCCCTCATACCCGAGCGTCAGTCCCCGGCATGTGATCAGCGCCATGGTCATCCTCCTCCTGTGTATCTTCTCCGCGCAGCGCCTTTTCCAGGCATGCCGCGCAGGTGCCGTAGAATACTGTTTTATATGGGTTGAGCGCGAAGCCGTGCTCACTCTGCAGATGATCCCTTATACCCGCCAGCTCGTCGCAGTGCAGATGAATAAGGGCGCCGCAGACATCGCATTTGCAGTGGAAGCAGACCGGGCGGATGCAGCTTTTCCGCCTGTCATAAAACTCGTAGCAGGCGCTCTCCGTCCCCTCCGCAAAGTAGCGGCTGAGCAGGCCCTCCTCGCACAGGCGCTCGATCTGCCGGTATACGGTCGCCAGGGCGATGGGCTCGCCGATATCCGCAAAATGCGCGGCGATCTCCTGGGCCGTGATATGCTTGCCCGGGATGGTCTCGAGATACTCGAGGATCATCCGGTATGGTTTCGTCTGATACCGTCTCATCTGGAGTCTTCCTTTCCGCGTTTTGATTTGAGAACGATTTTCATTTTATATCGCAAGCGGCCTCATGTCAAGGGAGGAGATCGTCTGCGCTATGGAATAACAATGAGCCATGCCGACAGGTTCGAGACTTCTGCAAAAAAAGAAGGCTGCCGCTTACGCGACAGCCTCCAGGCAAATCGTATTCTGTTCGAATTACTCGATGATCGTGGCTACACGTCCGGAACCAACAGTACGGCCGCCCTCACGGATAGCGAAGGTAAGACCCTGCTCCATAGCGATCGGGTGGATCAGCTCGATGGTCATCTCAACGTTGTCGCCCGGCATGCACATCTCGGTGCCTTCCGGAAGCTTGATCAGACCGGTAACGTCGGTGGTTCTGAAGTAGAACTGCGGACGATAGTTGTTGAAGAACGGCGTATGACGGCCACCCTCATCCTTGGTCAGAACGTAGACCTGAGCGGTGAACTTGGTGTGGCACTTTACGGAACCGGGTTTTACCAGAACCTGACCACGCTGGATCTCTTCTCTCTTGATACCACGAAGCAGAGCGCCGATGTTGTCACCAGCCTGAGCCTCATCCAGCAGCTTACGGAACATCTCGATACCGGTAACGGTCGTCTTCTCGATCTCTTCCTTGATACCTACGATCTCAACTTCCTCGTTCAGATGAAGCGTACCACGCTCAACACGGCCGGTAGCAACGGTACCACGACCGGTGATGGTGAAGACGTCCTCAACAGGCATAAGGAACGGCTTGTCGGTGTCACGCTGCGGATCCGGGATCCAGCTGTCGACAGCGTCCATCAGCTCCATGATCTTGTCAGCCCATTCGCTGGTCGGATCTTCCAGAGCCTTCAGAGCGGAACCCTGAATGATCGGGGTGTCATCGCCCGGGAACTCGTACTCGTTAAGCAGCTCACGGATCTCCATGTCGACCAGCTCAAGCAGCTCTTCGTCGTCGACCATGTCGCACTTGTTCATGAAAACTACGATGTACGGAACACCGACCTGACGGGAAAGAAGGATGTGCTCCTTCGTCTGCGCCATAACACCATCGGTAGCGGCAACAACAAGGATAGCGCCGTCCATCTGCGCAGCACCGGTGATCATGTTCTTGACATAGTCAGCATGGCCGGGGCAGTCAACGTGTGCATAGTGTCTCTTCTCGGTCTCATACTCTACGTGAGCGGTAGAGATGGTGATACCACGCTCTCTCTCTTCCGGAGCCTTATCGATGTTATCGAAATCGGTCGCGACGTTGCCCGGGACTCTCAGAGCCAGAACCTTGGTGATCGCAGCGGTCAGAGTGGTTTTACCATGGTCTACGTGGCCGATGGTACCGATGTTGCAATGCGGTTTCGTTCTTTCGAATTTAGCTTTTGCCATTTTGAATTTCCTCCTTAAAAGATCGCCGTCAGGCTATTGTTGCTCTCTGCGTTTTTTCAAACATAGGCTGTAGAACATTATATTTCATTACAGCCTCTTTTGCAAGAAAATTTTTTCTGCTTTCCTATTTCGTCAGCGCGCTCAGCACCTTGTCCTGCACATTCTTCGGCACCTGTTCGTAGCGTTCGAAGAACATGGAGTAGTTGCCGCGTCCCTGGGTCCTGGAACGAAGGTCTGTGGAGTAGCCGAACATCTCGGCAAGCGGGACAAGGCCTCTTACGATCTTGCCGCCGCCCAGGTCGTCCATTCCTTCGATCCGGCCGCGCCGTCCGCTGATATCGCCGATGACGTCGCCCATATACTCTTCCGGCATGGTGACTTCAACACGCATGATCGGCTCGAGCAGGACCGGCTCTGCCTTCTGCATAGCCTCCTTGAATGCCATGGAACCGGCAATGTGGAACGCCATCTCACTGGAGTCCACTTCGTGGTAGGAACCGTCAAAGACGTTCGCATGCACGCCCAGCACCGGGAAACCGCCGAGGATACCGGCTTTCGTCGCTTCCTCGATACCTTCGCCGACCGCCGGGATGTACTCCTTCGGAATAGCGCCGCCGACAACCGTGGACTCGAAGGAGAAGGTCTCTTCGCCGTTCGGATCCATCGGGGTGAAGATCACCTTGCAGTGACCGTACTGGCCGCGGCCGCCGGACTGCTTCGCGTACTTGCTGTCCACGGTGACTTCCTTCGTGATGGCTTCCTTGTAGGCAACCTGCGGGGCGCCTACGTTGGCCTCTACGCGGAACTCACGCAGCAGACGGTCTACGATGATCTCCAGATGCAGCTCGCCCATGCCGGCGATGATGGTCTGGCCCGTTTCCTTATCCGTATGCGCACGGAAGGTCGGATCCTCCTCAGCCAGCTTGGCAAGCGCCTCGCCCATCTTGCTCTGACCTGCTTTGGTCTTCGGCTCGATGGCGAGCTCGATGACCGGCTCCGGGAATTCCATGGACTCAAGGATGATAGGATGCTGCTCGTCGCAGATCGTGTCACCGGTCGTGGTAAACTTAAATCCAACTGCTGCCGCGATGTCTCCGGAATAAACCTTTTCCAGCTCGGCGCGCTTGTTGGCATGCATCTGCAGGATGCGGCCCAGGCGCTCCTTCTTGCCCTTGGTGGCGTTGAGGATGTAGGAACCGGTGTTCATGGTACCGGAATATACACGGAAGAACGCAAGCTTTCCGACAAACGGATCCGCCATGATCTTGAAGGCGAGCGCCGCGAACGGCTCTTCGTCGGAGGAATGCCTCTCGACTTCGTTTCCGTCCATATCCGTGCCCTTGATGGCAGGGATATCAGTCGGCGCCGGCATATACTCGATGATGGCATCCAGGAGCTTCTGCACGCCCTTGTTGCGGTACGCGCTGCCGCAGCAGACCGGAACGGCCCTGCAGTCGCAGGTCGCGGCGCGGAGCGCTGCTTTCATCTCCTCGATCGTGACGGATTCCTCGTCCTCGAGGTACTTCTCCATCAGATCATCGTCCAGCTCACAGCATTTTTCGACGAGCTCCATGCGGTACTCCTCAGCGGATTCCTGCATGTCTTCGGGGATATCCGTGATGCTCACGTCCTCGCCCTTCTCGTCGTTATAGATATAGGCCTTCATCTCGAACAGATCGATGATGCCCTTGAACGTGTCCTCACTGCCGATCGGCAGCTGAAGGATGACAGCGTTCTTGCCGAGCCTCGTCCGGATCTGCTCAACGGCGCCGTAGAAATTGGCGCCCATGATATCCATCTTGTTGATAAACGCCATACGCGGAACATTGTACGTGTCAGCCTGACGCCATACGTTCTCGGACTGCGGTTCAACGCCGCCCTTCGCGCAGAAAACGCCGACCGCGCCGTCAAGCACGCGGAGCGAACGCTCCACCTCGACGGTAAAGTCTACGTGACCGGGCGTATCGATGATGTTGATACGATGTTCCAGCGCACCCGGCTTCGGCTTGCAGTTCTCCTCCAGTGTCCAGTGGCAGGTCGTGGCAGCTGAAGTGATCGTGATGCCGCGTTCCTGCTCCTGCTCCATCCAGTCCATGGTGGC
>CAMOKZ010000058.1 GCA_946618155.1 uncultured Lachnospiraceae bacterium
ATGAAGAAACCGATCCTGGTCGTGATGGCGGCCGGCATGGGCAGCCGCTACGGCGGACTTAAACAGATCGACCCTGTGGATGAGCAGGGCCATATCATCATGGATTTTTCCGTATATGATGCGGTGAAGGCCGGGTTTGGCAAAGTGGTCTTTGTGATCCGGCGCGAGAACGAGGCGGATTTCCGCGAGGCGATCGGCGACCGCGTAAGCCGCATGATCCCCGTCGCCTATGTGTATCAGGACCTGGATGCGCTGCCGGAAGGCTTCGCGGTTCCGAAGGGCCGGGTAAAGCCCTGGGGCACCGGCCATGCGGTCCTTTGCTGCAAAGACGAGATCGACGGCCCCTTCGCCGTGGTCAATGCGGATGATTATTACGGCGCGGAGGCCTTCGCCCTGGCCGGGGATTTCCTGCGCGGCCTGGCGCAGGAGGATGACGTCCGGGACGGCGCGGACAGCCCCCTGCGGTGCATGATGGTCGGCTACGAGCTGCAGCACACGATCACCGAGAACGGCCATGTCTCCCGCGGCGTCTGCGAGACGGACGAGGACGGCTTCCTCAGGGATATCCACGAGCGCACGCACATCGAAAAGCGCCCGGAGGGGATCGCCTACACGGAGGATGACGGGAAGACCTGGGTGCCGCTTGCTGCCGAGACGACGGTATCCATGAATATGTGGGGCTTCCCCGCGGCGTTCATGCGTCAGGTCGAGGCGCGCTTTTCCGCCTTCCTGGAAAAGGGACTGGCCGATAATCCGCAGAAGTGTGAGTACTTCCTTCCCTTTGTGGTGGATGAGCTCCTCCGCGAGGGGAAAGCGACCGTGAAGGTGGAAAAGACCGCGGAGCAGTGGTACGGCGTGACCTACCGCGAGGACAGGCCGATGGTGACGGCAGCGGTCAGGAAGATGAAGGAAGAGGGGAAATACCCGCAGAACTGGTAAAACCGGCAGAGAAAACTGACAAGAAACAACAAGGCCCGGCGCCGCATGAACGATGCGGCCCGGGCTTCTTTTCGTAATAACCGATTAACCTTACATTCCTTCCGTCAGCACCCGGCAAAGCTCCTCCGGCGTGCGCACGATCTTGTCCGCGGTAAGGGACGGATCCTTCTGGCTTCTGCCGAGGATATCGTACCATACCGTGTGCCAGCCGGCGCCGCGGGCGCCGCAGATGTCATTTTCGTAGGAATCGCCGACGTACCAGATCTCTTCTGGATCGAGGTTCCAGCGCCGCTGCGCCTCGGCAAAGATGCGCGGGTCGGGCTTGCTGATCCCGATCTCCATGGAGGGCAGGATCTGCTCGTCCGGGATCCAGCGCTCCAGCCGCAGGGACCGGCACTTGTTCATCTGGTTCTCCACCTTGCCGTTGGTGACCACGCCGAGAAAGTCGCCGCGCTCCGCGCAGGCTGTCAGCGCTTCCGCAAGACCGGGGAGCAGGTGCAGGTTCTTCTGCGCCTTCTGGTATTCCGCCTGGAAGCCGAGGGCCTCCTCGGGGGTGATCTTTCCGCCGCAGTCCTCCATGGCGGCGCTGATCCGGAAGATGTACATCTCCTCCATGGACATGCGTCCGCTCATGGCGTCCTCGTAGACCTCGTTGCCGCGGCGGATAAAGGCGTTAAAGACCGTCCGGCGCGGGACGTCCGGCACATATTTTTCGAGATACTGCAGATAACCGGGCAGGAAGGAATCCATCCGGTCATAGAGCGTATCGTCAACGTCAAACAGGATCGATCGCATGCGGTCTCCTCCGGCTTCAGCTGAGGGCATGGGCGCTCATCTGGGCGAGCAGCTCCTTCTTGATGTCATAGAGCTTGTCGGACAGATCGACGTAGACCTGGTGCGGGTTGTAGAAGCGCAGGGTCTCCTCCCAGAGGGTATCCTTCTCCTTCGTGCAGATATCGCGCAGCTCCATGACGGAGGGAGAGGTGTAGACGCACTCGCCGCCCTTGAAGATGGGGACGAGAAGCTCGCGCATCTCGTAGGTGCCGCCGTGGATGCGGGTCTTCTTCCAGGTCTCGATCGGATCGAAGATCAGCAGATCCTTTTCGGCATCGAAGGTCTCGTCGGCCAGGCAGATCAGATCCGCGCGGATCTTGTGGAATTCCTTGTCGTAGATACGGAAGATGGTCTTGTCGCCGGGGTTCGTCACCTTCTCCGTGTTCTCGGAAAGCTTGATCTTGGGAACCATCACGCCGTCCTCGTTCTCGATGGCGGCCAGCTTGTAGACGCCGCCGAAGGCGGGATTGTCCTTCGCGGTGATCAGGTTCGTGCCGACGCCCCAGGAATTGATGGCGGCGCCCTGGCTCTTCAGGCTGTGGATGAGGTTCTCATCAAGGTCGCTGGAGGCGGCGATGACGGCGTCCGGGAAGCCCGCGGCGTCGAGCATCTTGCGCGCCTTCTTGGACATGTAGGCAAGGTCGCCGGAATCGAGGCGGATGCCGTAGTGGGTCAGCGGGATGCCGGCCTCGCGCATCTCGGTGAAGACGCGGATGGCGTTGGGCACGCCGGAGCGGAGCGTATCGTAGGTGTCGACCAGCAGGGTGCAGGCGTTGGGATAGAGCTCAGCGTAGGTCTTGAAGGCCGTGTACTCATCCGGGAAGCTCATGATCCAGCTGTGGGCGTGGGTGCCCATCACCGGCACGCCGAAGAGCTGTCCGGCAAGGACGTTGGAGGTGCCCGCGCAGCCCGCGATCATGGCAGCCCTGGCGCCGTAGATGCCGGCGTCCGGACCCTGGGCCCGGCGAAGACCGAACTCCATGATCCCGTCGCCCTTGGCGGCGTAGACAACGCGCGCGGCCTTGGTCGCGATCAGGCTCTGGTGGTTGATGATGGTCAGCAGGGCGGTCTCGATCAGCTGCGCCTCCATGATGGGGGCAACGACCTTGACCAGGGGCTCACGCGGGAAGACCACGGTGCCCTCCGGGATGGCGTAGATGTCGCCGCTGAATTTAAAGTCCGCCAGGTAGGTGAGGAAATCCTCATCGAAGATGCCCAGCGTCCGGAGATAATCGATATCCTCCGCGGAAAAGCGGAGATTCTTGATATACTCGATGACCTGCTCAAGGCCGGCTGCGATGGCGTAGCCGCCGCCGCAGGGATTGGTGCGGTAGAAGGCGTCGAAGACGACGCGCTGGTTGCGGCCGCTCTTAAAATAGCCCTGCATCATGGTCAGTTCATACAGATCCGTAAGAAGTGTCAGATTCCTGTCACTCATAATCCTTTAAACCCTTTCCTAAACAGATACGGCCGGCATCCTCCGGCTGTTTTTTCCTGCTGCCCCCCTATCATAGCGCAGAAAAAGATTGAGGGCAAGCATGACAGGGGCTATAATGCAGGGTGGACAGAAGGGAGAGTAACATGAAAGAGAAACAGTTTAACATCAATGAGGAAGGGTGCTCCGTCCGCTGCAAGGCGTACCTGAACGATCCTCGGTCTGCAGGCAGGGTGGTGCTTTTCGGCCACGGCTTCGGCGGACACAAGGACAACCGCGCGGCGGAGCGGTTCGCCCTGAAATACCTTTCCAAATATAAAGACGCCGCGGTGATCACCTTCGACTGGCCCTGCCACGGCGAGGACGGGCGCAAGCGCCTTTCCCTGGAGGACTGCGACCAGTACATCCGCCTGCTTCTTTCTTATATAGAAAAGCAGTACGCGCCGAAGAAGATCTTCGGATACGCGACGAGCTTCGGCGGCTATCTGTTCCTGAAATATACCCACGAGCACGGACTGCCCTTTGCCCGGATGGCGCTGCGCTGCCCGGCGGTCTGTATGTACGACGCGCTCACGCAGGGCATCATGACCCAGGGCGATCACGAGCTGCTGGAAAAAGGAAAACCCGTCCTGGCGGGCTTCGACCGCAAGATCCGGATCGACGGGGAATTCCTGGAGGAGCTGCACACGGCGGACATCACGAAATGGGACTTTACCGACTGGGCGGACGACATCCTCATTCTCCACGGCTTAAAGGATGAGGTGATCCCCATCGCGGAAGTGGAACAGTTTTCCGAGGACAACGTCATCGAGATGATCGTCGCGGAAAAAGCGGATCACCGCTACTCGGATCCCCAGATCATGGACAAGGCGATCCACGATATCATCATGTTTTTTGAAGGCTAACTTTTTTTGAAAAAGTTCTTGCATTCCAGAATGACATCGAGTATAATACTCCTTGTCGTTGGATAGGGCTATCGCCAAACGGTAAGGCAACGGACTCTGACTCCGTCATTTCCAGGTTCGAATCCTGGTAGCCCTGCTTTGGGGAGTACCGAAAGGTACTCCCTTTTTTCTACGAAGGATAAGGCAGCTTTGGAGGGAGGCATCCGGTTTGATTGATTCGTTTACTTCACAGGTGCGCTACAGCGAGACTGATGAGAAAGGCCTGCTTTCCATTCCTTCTCTGATCAATTATTTCCAGGACACTTCCGCGTTCCAGGCGGAAAAGCTGGGCATCGGCATCGGCTGGCTAAAGAGCAGGAACACGGCCTGGATCCTTTCTTCCTGGCAGATCGACATCCTGCGCAGGCCGGCTCTGGGCGAGACGGTCACCGCGCGGACGTGGGCCTACGATTTCCACGGCTTCTTCGGCATGCGTAACTTTGACCTGCATGACGGGGAGGGGAAGCTGGCCGCGAGGGCGAACAGCTGCTGGATCCTCTTTGATTTTGTCAAAGGAAGGCCCGTCAAGGTATTCCCTGAACTGACAGAGGCCTATGGCCTGCACGATAAGATCGAGATGGAATACCTGCCCAGGAAGCTGCAGCTGCCTGAGGGAGGCGAGGTGCAGGAGACCTTCCTGATCGGCAGACAGTATCTGGATACCAACCATCACGTCAACAACGGGCAGTACATCGCCATGGCGGCGTCCTGCCTGCCGGAAGGCTTCGAGGTGGGATCCCTGCGGGCGGAATACCGCCGTCAGGCCCTGCTCGGCGACACCATGGCGGCCAGGGTCATCCAGGCGGAGGACGGCATCGGCGTATCCCTGGAGAATGAACAGGGCGAACCCTACGCGCTGGTGCTGTTCGGAAACGCGAAGAAGGACGCCTGATACAGAGACAATAAGAAAGACATAGACATAAATGAAACGGGGTGAGCGCATGCGGCTTGGAGAAGTACAGGAACTGGAGATCGTAAAACTGGTGGATTTCGGCGTCTATCTTTCCGAGGAAGGCGGCGAGGAGCGCGTGCTGCTCCCGCGGCATGACGTCCCGGAAGGCGCGGCGATCGGCGATAAGGTGAGGGTCTTCCTCTACCGCGATTCAAAGGACAGGCTGATCGCGACGACGCGCACGCCGGCCCTGACGCTGGGCACCATCGCAGTGCTGAAGGTCCGGGAGACCGGGAAGATCGGCGCGTTTCTGGACTGGGGCCTGGAAAAGGACCTGCTGCTGCCCTTCAGGGAGCAGACAAAGCGGGTGCAGGAGGGCGAGGAATGCCTGGTCGCGCTCTATGAAGATAAAAGCGGTCGCCTTTGCGCGACGATGAATGTCTATCCCTATCTGAAGAAGAATTCTCCCTACCGCCCGGGCGATACGGTCCATGGCAGGATCTATGAGACGAGCCGGAACTTCGGCATTTTTGTCGCCGTGGACGATATGTACTCCGGACTGATCCCGAAGTGGGAGGCGTCCGACGCCCTGCGCATCGGCGAAGTGGTGGAAGCCCGCGTCACGAACGTGAAGGAAGACGGGAAACTGGATCTCTCCGTCCGGGGCAAAGCCTATCAGCAGATCGATGACGACGCGGCCCTGGTGATGCGGGTCATCGAAGAGTACGCCGGCGCCCTGCCCTTCGGCGAAAAAGTGTCCCCGGAAGTGATCATGCGGGAGTTCGGCCTGAGCAAGGCAGCCTTTAAACGGGCGGTCGGCAGGCTTCTCAAAGAGGGAAAAATTGAGGTACTTGAAAACCGCATCCTTCTGAGGGATAGGTAATATTGCACAAAAAATAGAATTGAAATTGTGCAATATATACAATACGCTGAAACGATTTCGTACCCCTTGACCCGGCGGCGAAGCGGTGCTATAGTGTGCCGCGAACCGAAAAAATGTGAGCAAATCAAGTAAAGCTTGCACAGGAAGAAAGGGGAATGAATAATTATGAAGGTTCGTAACATTCAGAACATCGACGCATTCTTTCATGTGATCGACCAGTGCAGGGGAGATGTATTGTTAGTTACAGGTGAAGGCGACAGGCTGAACCTGAAATCCAAACTTAGCCAGTATGTGTCTCTTGCAAAGGTCTTCGCTACCAAAGGAGAGATCCCGGAGCTGGAGCTGATCGCCAAGGACGAAGAAGATATGGCCCGCCTGATCGATTTCATGATCCGCGGCGACTTCTCCGCAGCGTGAGATACTTAAAGTAAATTTAGTCCAAGCAAGTAAATAGTTCTGTTCAGGAGGGACCCGGCCGGTGCGGCCGGGTCTTTCTTTTCAATATCCAAAGTGATATAGTTATGATGTGTTTCCCTGCGGTTGTCCATCAGACGGAAGACAGGAGGATCAAAGTGCCCAAGCAGAGCGGAAACGCGATCAGGTTCACGCACCTGCACTCCCACACGGAGTTCAGCCTGCTGGACGGATCGAATAAGATAAAAGAATATGTCGCGCGGGTGAAGGAGCTGGGCATGGACAGCGCAGCCATCACGGACCACGGCGTGATGTACGGCGTGATCGACTTTTACCGCGCAGCGAAGGCGGCGGGCATCCGCCCCATCCTCGGGTGCGAGGTGTACGTGGCGCCGGGCTCGCGCTTTGACCGGGAGCCGGCCAGGGCTGCCTCTGACGACAGATATTACCATCTGATTCTGCTGGCGGAGAACAATACCGGCTACGCGAACCTGGTCAAGATCGTCTCCCGCGGTTTTACTGAGGGCTTCTACTATAAGCCGCGCGTGGACAGGGAGATCCTGCGCGAGTTCCATGAAGGACTCATCTGCACGAGCGCCTGCCTGGCGGGCGAGGTCCAGAGGCTCCTGGCGAGGGGACTCTACGCGGAGGCGAAGCAGGCCGCCCTGGATCACCTGGAGATCTTCGGGGAAGGAAATTACTTTCTGGAGATGCAGGATCACGGCATTCCCGCCCAGAAGCTGGTCAACCAGCAGCTCCTGCGGCTGTCCGCCGAGACCGGGATCGGCCTGGTCTGTACGAATGACTGTCACTATACCTTCGCCGAGGACGCGGAGCCCCACGACATCCTGCTCTGCCTGCAGACGGGCAAGAAGCTGGCGGATGAGGACCGGCTGCGCTATGAGGGCGGGCAGTACTACGTCAAGTCTCCCGAGGAGATGGCGGAGCTGTTCTCCTACGCCCCGCAGGCGCTGGAAAATACCTGGAAGATCGCCCAGCGGTGCGAGGTGGAGATCGAGTTCGGCGTGACCAAGCTGCCGCGCTTCGACGTCCCCGCCCCCTACACGGCCTGGGAATACCTGAATAAACTGTGCCGGGAGGGCCTTGCGGAGCGTTACGACCCGGTGACGCCCGAACTGGAGGAGCGCCTGAATTATGAGCTGGGCGTCATCCGGGACATGGGCTATGTGGATTATTTCCTCATCGTCTGGGATTATATCCGCTACGCGCGGGCCAACGGCATCATGGTCGGCCCGGGCAGAGGCTCGGCGGCCGGAAGCCTGGTCTCCTACACACTGGACATCACCAAGCTTGATCCGCTGCGCTACCAGCTGCTCTTTGAGCGGTTCCTGAACCCCGAGCGCGTTTCCATGCCCGATATCGACGTGGACTTCGAGCCGGAGCGGCGCCAGGACGTCATCGACTATGTGGTGCGCAAGTACGGAAAGGACTGCGTGGTGCAGATCATCACCTTCGGTACCCTGCAGCCCCGCGGCGTCATCCGCGACGTGGGCCGGGTCATGGACCTGCCCTACGCGCTCTGCGATACCATCGCGAAGCTGGTGCCGATGGGGGTCAAGGACCTGACCATCGAGGGCGCCATGCAGATGAGCCAGGAGCTGCGCACGATGTATGAGGGCGATGAGCAGATCCGGCGGCTCCTGGATATGGCGAAGCGGCTTGAGGGCCTGCCGCGGCATACCTCCATGCACGCTGCCGGCGTGGTGATCTCCCGCAAGGCGGTGGATGAGTACGTCCCCATCTCGCGGGCGCAGGACGGCACGATCACGACGCAGTTTACCATGACGACCCTCGAGGAGCTCGGCCTGCTGAAGATGGACTTCCTGGGCCTGCGCAACCTCACTGTCATCCATAACGCGGTGCGCCTGGCCGAAAAGAGCAGCGGGAAAAAGATCGACCTCGACCATATCGACTACGCCGACCAGGCGGTGCTCTCCTATATCGGGACGGGCCGCACGGACGGCATCTTCCAGCTGGAAAGCAGCGGGATGAAGAGCTTCATGAAGGAGCTTAGGCCCAGCAGCCTGGAGGACCTGATCGCAGGAATCTCCCTCTACCGGCCGGGCCCGATGGATTTCATCCCCCAGTATATCCGGGGCAAAAATAACCCGGAGAGCGTGACCTACGACTGCCCGCAGCTGAGGCCTATCCTTGAGCCCACCTACGGATGCATCGTCTACCAGGAGCAGGTCATGCAGATCGTCCGGGATCTGGGCGGATACACCCTGGGACGCAGCGATCTGGTGCGGCGCGCCATGTCGAAGAAAAAAGCGTCCGTGATGGCAAAGGAACGGCAGAATTTCGTTTACGGCAACCCCGAGGAGGGCGTGCCCGGCTGCCTTTCCAACGGGATCAGCGAGGAAGTGGCGAACAAGATCTACGACGAGATGACGGATTTCGCCAACTACGCCTTCAACAAATCCCACGCCGCGGCCTACGCGGTGGTCTCCTACCAGACCGCGTGGCTCAAGTATTACTATCCTCTGGAATATATGGCGGCCCTGATGACCTCGGTGATCGATAACCCGGGCAAGGTCGCGGAATATATCATGATCAGCCGGCAGATGGGCATCAAGATCATGCCGCCCGACATTAATGAGGGCGAGGCCGGCTTTTCCGTCCGGGACGGGAAGATCCTGTATGCCCTGGCGGCCATCCGCAGCGTCGGCGCTCCCGTGATCGCGGCGATCACCGCTGAGCGGGAGAGGGGCGGCAAATACCGGGATCTGCGCGATTTCATCGAGCGGCTTTCGGGCAAGGAGGTCAACCGCCGTACCATAGAGAGCTTCATCAAGGCCGGTGCCCTGGACTGCCTGGGCGGCACGAGGCGGCAGCTGATGATGGCCTACGGGACCGTGCTGGATATGGCGGCGCAGCAGAAGAAAACGACCCTGAGCGGCCAGATGTCCCTCTTCGATTTTATGGGGGAGGAGGACCGGGCGGCCAGCTCCGTGACTCTGCCTGATGTGGGCGAGTACGACCGGGAGCAGCTCCTCGCCTTTGAGAAGGAGGTCCTGGGCATCTATGTAACGGGGCATCCGCTGGAGGTCTACGAGGATATGTGGCGCCGGCACGTGACGGCCTTCTCGACAGACTTTGAGCCGGACGCGGAGACGGGCATCCCGAAGCTGCGCGACCGGCAGCAGGTCATCGTCGGGGGCCTCATCGAAACGGTGAACCTCAAATATACGCGGAAAAACCAGGCGATGGCGACCCTCCTGCTGGAGGATCTGACCGGGACCGTGGAGGTGCTGGTCTTCCCGCGGCAGTTTGAACGGTACAAGAACCTGGTCCGGGAGGACGCCAAGGTCTTTATCGAAGGATATGTCTCCGAGGAGGAAGACAAATCCAGCAAAGTGATCTGCGACAGGATCAAACCCTTCGGCGAGCTGCGCAAGGAGGTGTGGATCCGGTTTAAGACAAAGGAAGAGTTCCAGGCCAGGGAGCAGGAACTGATGCGCGCGATCGCGGGCAGCGACGGCAGCGACGAGGTGGTCATCTACGTGGAACAGCCGAAGGCCATCCGGCGCCTCGGGGCGCGGTACAGCGTATCCTGCGGCGAACCGCTGCTTTCCCGGCTTTGGGAGATATTCGGCAAAGACAACGTACTGGAGCGAGTGGCAAAAGGACAGTAATGGGAGGAATATTATGGCACCAAAACTGAAAAAGATCGGCGTACTGACCAGCGGCGGCGATGCGCCGGGCATGAACGCGGCGATCCGCGCCGTCGTCCGCGGCGGAATCTCGCAGGGCATGAAGGTGATGGGAATCTATCAGGGCTACAAGGGCCTGCTGGAAGAGGAGATCGCAGAACTTACCGCCAGGGACGTCAGCGATACGATCTCCCGCGGCGGCACCATTCTCTTCACGGCCAGGAGCCGCGAATTCCGCGAGGAGGAATACCAGAAGCAGGCGGCCGAGATCTGCCGCAAGCACGGGATCGAAGGCCTGGTCGTCATCGGCGGCGACGGATCCTTCGCCGGGGCGCAGAAGCTTTCCCATTTCGGGATCAACACAATTGGCGTGCCGGGCACCATCGACCTGGACATCGCCTGCACAGAGTACACGATCGGCTTTGATACCGCAGTGAACACGGCCCTTGAGGCGATCGACAAGGTGCGTGACACCTCCACCTCCCATGAGCGCTGCAGCATCATCGAGGTAATGGGGCGCAACGCCGGCTATATCGCCCTCTGGTGCGGCATCGGCACCGGCGCGGAGGACATCCTTCTGCCCGAGTCCTACGACTATGACGAGCAGAAGCTGATCAACCACATCATCGAGAACCGCAAGCGCGGGAAAAAGCGCCACATCATCGTGAACGCGGAGGGCATCGGCCACTCGAGCAGCATGGCGAGGCGGATCGAGGCCGCTACCGGCATCGAATGCCGCGCGACCATCCTCGGGCACATGCAGCGGGGCGGCAGCCCGACGGCGAGAGACCGCATGGCGGCGTCCATCATGGGCGCGATCGCTGCGGACCTGCTCGCGGAAGGAAAGACGAACCGTGTGGTCGCCATGCGGGATGGCAAATACGTAGACATCGACATTGACGAGGCGCTCTCCATGCAGAAGCACATCTCCGATTACGAGGTGCGGGTGAGCAGAGCGCTGGCGATAT
>CAMOKZ010000059.1 GCA_946618155.1 uncultured Lachnospiraceae bacterium
GCATGCCGCGCTTGCCCTCGATGGAGGCCGTCAGCGCCGAGCCCTCGCCGCAGACAAACGCGCCTGCGCCGCGGTTGATGTGCAGATGGAAGGAAAACCCGCTGCCCAGAATGTTGTCGCCCAGCAGGCCTGCTTCCTCCGCCTGCCGGATGGCCTCCCGCAGACGTTCCACCGCCAGAGGATATTCCGCGCGGACATAAATATAGCCCTCCGAGGATCCGATGGCGATGCCCGACACGATCATGCCCTCGATCAGCCGGTGCGGATCTCCCTCCATGATGGAGCGGTCCATGAACGCGCCGGGGTCGCCCTCGTCGCCGTTGCAGACAATATAGCGGGGTGTCTCAGCCTGCCGCGCGCAGGACTTCCATTTTCTGCCTGCCGGGAAGCCGCCGCCTCCTCTGCCCCGCAGATTCGATGCTTCGACTTCATCCAGGATCTCCTCCCGGGTCATATCGAAGAGTGCCTTTTCCATTGCCCGGTATCCGCCCACAGCCAGGTATTCCCGGATAGACAGGGCGTTGATATGGCCGCAGTGCTCCAGCACTACGCGGTGCTGTCTGGCATAGAACGGAATCTCATCCTGCCTGCGGAAGATCTCCCCGTTCTGGGTGTAGGCCAGGCGTTCGACGCACTCGCCCCTGCGGATCGTTTTTTCCACGATCTCCTCGCAGTCCTCCAGCTTCACCTTCGTGTACAGCCAGCCCTGGGGCTCGATGCGGACCAGCGGCCCCATCTCGCAGAAGCCATGGCAGCCGCTTTTCTTAATGCCGACGACATCGCTGTGCGGCTCGTCCGCCAGTTCTACCTCAACGGGAATCCCCCGCTCCTCCAGCATGGTTTTCAGCCGGTCGTGGATGTCCAGTGATCCCCCGGCCACACAGCCCGTGCCGCCGCAGACCAGGATCTTTCCGGTCTCCATCGACAGGGCCTTCTGACATACCGCGCGCAGGTCATCCAGATCCTGACGGGTCCTGAGTTTTTTCATCCCTGTTCCCCTTTCTCCAGTTCTTCCTTCAGTTCTTTCAACAGCGCTGCCGCCTTGTCCGGCGTCATGGCACCGTGGGTCACGCCGTTTACGGTCATCACCGGGGCAAGCCCGCATGCGCCCAGGCAGGAGACCGTCTCCACCGTAAAGTTCAGGTCATCTGTGGTCTTTTTCGTCTCTGACAGGCCAAGCTCCTCCCGCAGCCGCTCCAGAATAGGGATCGAGCCGCGCACATGACAGGCCGTGCCGTCACAGCATCGGATAACATACTTCCCCTTTGGTTCGAGAGAGAAGTTCTCATAGAAGGTGGCCACACCGTAGAGCTTTGCCTCACTGACCCCGATTGCCTGCGCGATGCGGGGGAACACCTCCCGGGGCAGGTAATTGTAATGCTCCTGCACTTCCTGGAGGATCGCGATCGTGGAAAGTTCATCCATCGGATACTTTGCAAGAATGTGGTCTACGACTGAAAAGTCGAACTGCTTTTCCACCAAGTTGTTCCATCCTTTCTGTTGTGTTTGCCGGGCAGGTCAGAAATAGCTGATCTTCACCCGTTTGCCCATTCGCCGGAGGCACTCGGAGAGTTCCTCCACGATGTTCATTTTAATGTTGAAATTGATAGGCGTATCGGCGCCCTGATGAGCCGGGTTCTTTGCCCTGCCCACGAAGAAATTGATGTCGGTGCCTTCCTCGAACAGCAGCTGGCATATCTGCGAAGCGCCGTCCCGGCCAAAGCCCCATTCATCATAATTGTCCTGTCCCTTCAGGTAATCCTGGGCGATCGAAAGCACCATGTTCATCGTCACCACGCCTTCGGTGACCAGGTCCACCCCCTCGATACGGGATATCGGCGGCACCTTACTCGTGCGGTCAAGCGTGACGTCCGTCAGCACCGGCTTGCCCAGATATCCGGCCGCGATCGATGCGGTAGTTCCTCCGCAGACAATGTGCTTTCCTTCCCGGGAGAAGAACAGGCTCATCATCCGGCTGCCCTCGTCCCGGCTGGCCGGAGGGCCGAACAGGATGTTCATGGGCGTCCGCTGCCGGATGCAGACGACGCAGGCTGTGGCATCATCGCCGGGCTCATGACCGTAAAGCTTATCGCATTCGTCGATCAGCAGTGTGCAAAGCGCCTTGGCCGTATGTCCCGCCATGGACATATCCGCCATGAAAGCGGCAATATCCTCCCGCTTCCAGCCGAAGTTGTATGCCCGGCCGATGCCGGCATGCGGGCAGCCGTCGCTCATGGCCACCAGCATATCCCCCTCCTGGAGACGGATCTTCGAGCGGTAGATGCGTTTCCCGTCGATGTTGATCTCCATCTTCTCGTAGTCATTCACCCGCCCGTTCCGGGTCATGATGACATGGGGGTTGTCATACTGGATCAGTTCCGCCGTCTGGCTGCGCAGCAGATGCAGGATAGTAAACGTCGAATAGGCCACGCCCCTCTGGGGATCTACCGGGAGGGCCTGGGCAATGGCGGACACGCACTCTTCCACCGGAAGCCCCTGCGCGATCATCGCGGAGATGATCTTGGAGGTAAGCGTGGAGAGGATGCTCGCCTTCACGCCGCTGCCGAGCCCGTCCGCAAGCACGATCACCTTTGATCCGTCCGGCTGGGATACGATATCCACGTGGTCGCCGCAGAGCTGCTCGCCGACGTGGTTAATGCTCTTATAGCTGATGTCAGCGCACAGATCATTCATCCCGAATCGACTCCTTCAGTTTGGCCAGTGCGACCTTAGTCTCAGCGGCAGTCTCGCCCAGCAGCAGCGCGATCTCCTGTACAATGCGCATCTGCCTGGCAACTACCTTGTCCGCCACCTCGGCCGTCTCCTGCCGGATCTCCTCCCGGCGCTGGCGGATCTCCTCCTCGTCAGTAACATCATGAAGGATGCACAGCAGCAGTCTGCCCTGCTCAATGGGCACGACCGTCTCCTTCACAAAGCGGTGATATTCCGCCAGATACAGATCCTGGTTGAACACGCCCCATCCCGTCTCCAGCACCTTCTGGCAGATAGAGGGATCGAGCACCCGATCTATCTGGTCGCCCAGAATATCGGAAGGCGTATAGAGCTTGAACATCCGCAGCGCAGCCACGTTCACCTGCTGTACCTCCAGCCGTTCATTCAGCACCAGCAGCGGACTGGGGATATTCCTCACGATATCCGCGGAAAAGCTCTCTGCCCGCTCCATCAGGTAGGGCAGACACATGGAGATCTCGGCTTTGCCCTGAAAGACAGCCGCCGCCTTCTCCCGGCAGGTGTTGTAGCCGCAGGTGCCGCAGTTGAGTTCGTCCTGAGGGCGGTGCTTACCCATCTGTTCCAGGATCTCCGTGATCTGCGCCTCCGTCGGCATAGGCGCATCCAGCTCGATCGGCGCATAGTACTGCCTGATCATGGAAGTGTCCGGCTGTTCCACCGGGAAATCCCTGGTTCCGGCATAGGACGCAACAGCCATGTAATCGCTGACGGGGCTTCCCCGGTGGATATCCATTGCCGGCCCGCCCACGCAGCTGCCGGTACACGCCGACATTTCGATAAAACATTTGTGTACGCTTCCGCGGGCAATATCCCTGAGCGCAGCGGCGCAGTTCTCCACGCCGTCGATAGCCATATAGCTGTACCCCGGCGCATCCTGCGCCATCGTCTTGAGAATCCCTCCGGTGGTCGGGAAGAACCGTGCGCGGCTCTCGTCATTCTCCTCCGGGACACTGCCGGGCGTGATGCCCTCCTGCTTCAGCCATGCGGAAAGCTCCTCAAAGGTCAGAACCGCGTCCACCATGTCCCCGCAGGTCTCAGCTTCGTCCTTTTTCGCCACGCAGGGCCCGATGAACACCGTCCTTGCTGCCGGAAAACGTCGTTTGATGTCCGCGCAGTGCGCCTCCATGGGGGACATCACGTCGGCCAGGTATCTCAGTTGTTCGGGGAAATACTTCCGGATCAACAGGTTCACCGTATGGCAGCATGAGGAGATCACGATATCCCGGTTCTCCTGCGCGAGAATGCGTTCGTACTCCCGCTTCACCATCGTCGCCCCCAGCGCTGTCTCCTCCGCGTCGGCAAAGCCCAGTTTCCTGAGCGCATCCCGAATACCGCCAATGCCGGCGCCGCGATAATTCGCTGCAAAAGACGGCGCTATGCTGGCGATCACGGTCTCTCCGCTGCGCAGCATCACCTGTACTTTCTCCAGCTCGCTGACGATCTGCTTGGCATTCTGGGGACATACCACCAGACAGTGTCCGCAGAGAATACATTCGTCGGAAATGATATGGGCCTGCCCCGCCGAAAAACGGATAGACTTTACAGGACAGTTCCGGATACATTTATGGCAGTTTTTGCAGTTGGATTTCCTGAGTGTAAGACAGTTCGGCATGGCGCTTACCCTTTCACTTCCGCCCGGGGAAGTATGTTTTCGTTGAAAAAGGCGTCAAAAGTCTCCGGAATGATTCCGGTGAATACATCATCATCCACCTGAATGGTCACACCGCTGCGGCTGCATTTTCCAAAGCAGAACCCGCCCACGGGAATGATCTCATCCTCCAGGCCGCGGACCCGGATAGCCTCTTCCAGACGTCCGGTGATCTCCTCTGCGCCGTGAATATGGCAGGACGAACCTACGCATATGGTCACAATGGTCATTTCAAAAGTCTCCTGTCTATCTGTTCATGAATGAAGTTCTTCACGTTGTCGGCCGTAACGGAGAAGAGCTGTCCATCCACCCGTACGCACACGCCTCTGCGGCAGTCGCCGGTGCACATGCATCCGGAAAGCTCCACCTCTTCCAAGAGGTGCGTCTCCTCGAGGTGATCCTGAATCTGCGCGATCACGTTCATGGAACCCTGCATATGGCAAGCGGAGCCGATACAGATCGTTATCTTCATTTCTTTATTGTTCACCGTCCTTGCGTGATGCGCCAAGCAGCTCGAGCAGCATCTCCTTCTCCCTGCGGAAACTGCCCGCCAGGCGGGATGCTGCCATAACGGGCACCCAGCGCATGACCGTTTCCCTGTCTGCACCGGACGCACGGCAGTATATCTCCAGATATGCCATTGCCGCCTCCCGGCCCTGCGCCATGTCCAGCGACAGCCAGGCGGCCGCCGCATCCGCTTCGCGGCTGCCGCGGAATGCCTGTTTCCAGTCCGCCGCGACAGGACTTCCTCTTCCGGACAGGATCAGGTTCTCCGGCGAAAGATCTCCATGACAGAGCGCATCGCCCTCTTCCATCCCGTCCATCCGTTCTGTCAGTTCCCTCTTCACGGTATCTTCCAGCCCGGACCGGCCGATCTTCTTCCGGAGCTCTTCCCTCTGCCCGGAAAAGCAGGAGGCGTCCGCAGCCTGAATCAGAAGCTGGGCCTGTGTCAGGATGCGAAGGCACGAATCCGGCGTATATCGCCCGGAAGCCATGCGCATGGCCAGAGTCTCCCCCGGAACATACTCCATCACCAGTGACAGCCTCTCCTCCTGACGCGCGATCTCGATGAAGCGCGGCGCAGGCACGCCCGCCTCTCCCGCCGCGGCCAGATTCATCGCTTCCCGCAGCACGTCCACGTCGCTGTGCGAGCGGGTATAGACTTTAACGCACCGGTTCCCGTACTGGTATACTGTCCGATCGCTCCTGAACGCGATCACCCGGTCAGCCCTGATCATTCCGGTGCGCTCTCCTTTCCGCTGCCAAGGCACAGATGCGCCAGCGACAGCGCCAGGTTCTCATTCTGTACAACAATGTTGCGGGGCGTCTGAAGCTGGTACGGCGCAAAATTCCAGATCGCGGTAATGCCGCCGGCAACCATTCGGTCGCATACGGTCTGGGCCGCTCCCTCCGATACCGTGATCACGCCTACGCGCACACCTCTCTGCCGGCAGTAGCCTTCCATCTCCTCGATCGGCAGTACCGGACAGTCGCCCTGCGAATCCAGCCTGGCCGGATCAGAATCAAAACCCGCCACGATATGCAGGCCGAAGTCATCAAACCCGCGGTAGCGCATCAGTGCCCGGCCCAGTTTCCCGGCTCCGGCCACCACCACGCTTACCCGGCCGCGAATGCCCAGGATATCCTCAAGTGTGCTGACCAGCTCCTGCCTGGGGTATCCGATCTTAGGCCTTCCCTGGCTGCATACCCGGCCAAGATCCTTGCGGACCATCACCTCGCCAAGGTTCAGCGCCCGCGCCATCTCTGCCGCAGAGACCCATTCATCATCCCTGGCACGCAGGTAGCGAAGGTAAAAGGGCAGCCGCCCCAGGGTCGCCCGCGAAAGATTCCCGTTTGTCATCTGCCATGCTCCATTTCCGTCATCCCCCAGAGCGACGCGTCCGCCTTCCGCTCTTTTCTGGTATAGATAAGCAGCGGCTTCTGCGCCAGGTGTACACTCAGCGTGCCGTCCAGATCGCCGACATAACGCCCGTCAGCGTACAGTCCCGCATGATCGTTGCGGACCGTCACCTGTATGGTCCTGTCATCCCTTACTGCCACGCAGCGGCTGAAACTGCCGTGCGGGCAGATCGGCGTCAGCAGGACCGCGCCAAGCCCGGTGTCCAGGAGGGGGCCTCCGGCGGACAGGTTATAGGCGGTAGACCCTGTCGGCGTGGCAATGATCAGGCCGTCGCCCCGAAGTCTTGCGGGACCGCCTTCGTCCACGGCCACATCCAGGTCCACCGTGCCCCCGAAGTTGCGTTTGCCGATCACAACATCATTGACCGCGCGGAAAACCTCGCCCCCGTAGGTAAAGGCAAGCAGTTTTCCCTGCGACAGCTCGCAATGTGCCAGAGTGGTGTCAAATTGCCTGATCTCGTCAAAATCCATGGCGCAAAGCCAGCCAAGCCGTCCGCTGTTGATGCCCAGCAGAGGTTTGTTCCACGCGAGGGCGAGCTGCGCGGCGCGCAGTACAGAACCGTCTCCGCCCAGGGAAACGATCAGGTCGCACTCCCCGGGCGCAAAGGCCGCGCCGCTTTCTCCCCCGAAAAGGCGCAGGCTGTCCCCGGCTGACACCGCGCAGGTGTGTCCGCTCTCTGACAGCAGGTGAAAGCATTGCATCGCCTGTTCGACCTGCCTGCCCGTAAAGCCATTAGGTGCCAGAAACAGCCTCATATGCCTTACCTCGTTTTTTACCTGTTCGTAAGATACGCATCAATAGCCCTTGCCGCCACCTTGCCTGCGCCCATGGCCGAAATGACCGTGGCCGCGCCGGTGACCGCGTCGCCGCCGGCATACACGCCTTCACGGCTGGTCAGGCCGTCCTCGTTCACGATGATGCCGCCGTGACTGTTGACCTCCAGGCCTTTTGTAGTGCTCTTGATCAGCGGATTGGGACTCGTGCCGATGGACATGATCACCGCATCCACATCAAGGTCGAACTCGCTTCCGGGAATAACCACCGGGCGGCGGCGTCCGCTCGCATCCGGCTCTCCCAGTTCCATCTTCACACAGCGGATGCCGGTGACGAAGCCGTTTTTTTCATCCCTGGGATCGTCCGGGTCGTTGTAGCCCAGAATCTCGACGGGATTGCAGAGCAGGCGGAAATCGATGCCTTCCTCCTGCGCATGCTCCACTTCCTCACGGCGTGCAGGCAGTTCTTCCATGGACCGGCGGTAAACGATGTATACGTGCTCCGCACCAAGCCTCAGCGCTGTACGGGCAGCATCCATCGCCACGTTGCCGCCGCCGACGACCGCCACATTGCCGCCCTTCATAATGGGCGTAGTGGGATCTTCCTGGTATGCTTTCATCAGGTTGCTGCGCGTCAGGAACTCGTTGGCAGAGTAGACGCCCTTCAGGCTCTCGCCGGGAATATTCATAAACCGCGGCAGGCCTGCGCCGGAACCGACAAATACAGCTTCATACCCCATCTCAAACAGTTCATCGATGGTCAGCGTCTTGCCGATGACCACATTGGGTTCCACATCTACGCCCAGTTCTTTGAGCGTCTCTACTTCCCTGGCGACAATGGCCTTGGGAAGACGGAACTCCGGAATACCGTAGACCAGAACGCCTCCGGCGGTATGCAGAGCCTCAAAGACACTGACCTTGTAGCCTTTCTTGGCCAGATCGCCCGCGCAGGTCAGGCCGCTGGGGCCGCTTCCCACCACGGCCACGCGGTGACCGTTGCTTTCCGGAGCCTGGGCTTTTCCTGAGGCATGCGCGTTGTGCCAGTCGGCAGCGAAACGCTCCAGACGGCCGATGCCAACAGGCTCAAATCTGCGCCCCAGCGTGCACTTGCTCTCGCACTGGGTCTCCTGCGGACAGACACGGCCGCACACCGCGGGCAGGGACGAAGTCTGACTGATGATCTGGTATGCACCCTCAAAATCACATGCCTTCACCTTCTGGATGAACTCCGGAATGTGGATATTCACGGGACATCCCGCCACGCAGGGCTGGTTTTTGCAGTTCAGGCAGCGCGCCGCCTCTTCCACTGCGATCTCCTCGGTATAGCCCAGAGCCACTTCGCTGAAATTGTGGGCACGGACCTGGGGAGCCTGAGTCGGCATTTCATGTTTCTTCGGATTCACAGGCATATTCTTCTTTCCTCCTCACGCGTTCTTGAAGAGATTACAGACCTCTTCGTGTGCACGGCGCTCATAGCCGAAGTACATGCGCCCGCGGCTCATGGCCTCATCAAAATCGATCTCGTAAGCATTGAAGTCCGGTCCGTCCACGCAGGCAAATCTGGTCACCCGCTTGCCATCCTGGTTCAGGGTCAGGCGGCAGCCCCCGCACATACCGGTTCCGTCGATCATGATCGGGTTCATGGATGCGGTGACCGGCACACCGAAGGGCTTTGCTGTCAGGGTCACGAACTTCATCATGATCAACGGACCGATCGTGATGATGGTATCAAACGTTTCTCCGGCTTCCAGCATTTCCTTAAGCGGCACCGTAACGTTTCCGCGGCGGGCATAACTGCCGTCGTCGGTCATCACGATCAGCCTGTCAGAACAGGCACGGAACTCGTCCTCAAGGATCAGCAGATCCTTGCTGCGGAAACCGATGATGCTGGTGACCTCCGCCCCCAGACGATGAAATTCCTGGGCAACGGGCATCGCGATGGCGCAGCCCACGCCGCCGCCAATGATACATACTTTTTTGATCCCTTCCGTATGCGTAGCCACGCCAAGAGGACCGACAAAGTCCTGAATGGACTCGCCCTCATTCTTATGATTCAGCAGTTCCGTCGTGGCACCGACGACCTGAAAGATGATTTTTACCGTGCCCTCTTCGGGGTTCGTGCCGGCTACGGTCAGCGGGATGCGCTCGCCCGCTTCATTCACGCGCAGAATAATAAACTGGCCAGGCTTTGCCTTGGCCGCTACCAGAGGCGCTTCGATCTCCATCTGGGTGACAGTGGGGTTGAGCACCTTTTTGCGAACAATTTTGTACATACATCCACTCCTGACTGGAATACGCTTTTCCTGTTATCTGATCGGATCCACACAAAGAACCCGGGAGTATCGGTGCAGACACGACATTCCCGGGTATCAGGCTGTTAGAAATCTACTTCAGTGTCATAGTAGCAGCACTTGAGCAGCTTCTCCATCTCCTCCTGGGAGGGCTGACGGGGATTGGAACCGGTACAGGCGTCAGCGAGAGCGTTCTTTGCGATCTCCGGCAGGCGCTCCAGGAACACGTTCTCCGGTACGAAGCCCTGCTCACAGGGATAGCTGTCCGCGCCATAGTTCTTGATGCAGTGCGGGATATTCAGCTGGTCGTTCATGCCGCGCAGGAACTCGATCAGTTTTGCGACCTTCTCATCATCGCTGGCGGATTTATCGGCAATGCCCATGTAATCCACGATTACGCCGTAGCGCTTTTTGGCGGTCTCATCCTTGGCGTTGTAGGCGATGACCTTAGGCAGGTACATGGCATTAGCTGCGCCGTGGATGATATGGGCGCCGTAGTCAGCAAAGATAGCGCCGGTCTTGTGTGCCATAGAGTGTACGATACCCAGAAGTGCGTTGGTGAACGCCATCCCGGCAAGGCACTGTGCGTCATGCATACGGTCGCGTGCAGCCATGTCACCATTGTAGGACGGAACCAGATCCTTCATGATCATCTCGATGGCATGGATAGCCAGCGGATCGCTGTAGTCGCTGTTGGCGGTAGAGACATAGGCCTCGATCGCGTGCGTCATGGCATCCATACCGGTATGGGCAACCAGCTTCTTGGGCATGGTCTCGGCAAGCTCGGGATCAACAATGGCTACGTCAGGCGTGATCTCATAGTCCGCAATCGGATACTTGATGCCTTTCTCATAATCGGTAATGATGGAGAATGCAGTCACTTCAGTGGCTGTACCGCTGGTGGAAGACACCGCGCAGAAATGAGCCTTGCGGCGCAGTTCCGGAATACCGAACACCTTGCACATATCCTCGAAGGTACATTCCGGATATTCATACTTGATCCACATTGCTTTAGCTGCATCGATGGGGCTGCCGCCGCCGATGGCCACGATCCAGTCGGGGCCGAACTCCTGCATCACTGCCGCACCCTTCATGACCGTGTCAACGCTGGGATCGCTCTCGATACCTTCAAACAGCCTGACCTCCATGCCGGCTTCCTCAAGGTACTTCTGTGCCCGGTCAAGGAAACCGAAACGCTTCATGGAGCCGCCGCCAACGCAGATGATAGCCTTTTTGCCCTTAAGTCCCTTCAGATTTTCCAGCGCGCCCTTGCCAAAATACAGGTCACGGGGCAGAGTGAAACGTGCCATAGCAATTTACCTCCTGTTTTTCTTCCGTCCCGGATATTCGATATTGCCGGGAACGATTAAATGTTAAAACATGGCGGCCCTCATGGACCGCCATGAACCTACAAATTTATTATAGTTATTCTCAGAATGTGCGGAATTATATAATGTGCATAGCGGCTATATCGCCCCCGATATGGCGTCTGCG
>CAMOKZ010000060.1 GCA_946618155.1 uncultured Lachnospiraceae bacterium
AAGCAAAGGCCTGTCAAGTATTTTCTCTTGACAGGCCTTCAGTATCCTGATTTTGCATCTGTTTACAGGTTCGCGTCCTCCAGATGCGGATCGAAGCCGCCCTCGCGCAGCGCCCGGATGATCCTCTCCTTATGCTCGGTGCCGAAGGATTCGAGGGTGATGGTCAGTTTCACCGCCGCATTGCGGTTGGTGCTGACAAACTGGTTGTGATCCAGGCGGATCACGTTGCCCTGCTCTCTGGCGATCAGGCCGGCAACGCGCACCAGCTCGCCGGGCTTGTCGGGCAGCAGGACGGATACCGTGAATATCCGGTCTCTCTGGATGAGTCCGTGCTGCACGACGGAGGACATCGTGATGACGTCCATGTTGCCGCCGGAGAGGACGCAGACCACCCGCTTGTTCTTCTCGTCGAGGTGTTTGGCCGCCGCGACGGAAAGTAGTCCGGAATTTTCCACGATCATTTTATGGTTCTCGACCATGTCGAGGAAGGCGACGATCAGCTCGTCATCCCCGACCGTGATCACATCGTCCAGATTTTTCTGCAGATAGGGGAAGATCTTTTCCCCGGGCGTCCGCACCGCGGTGCCGTCCGCGATGGTGCTCACCCCCGGCAGCGTCACCACATGCCCCTCCTTGAGGGAGGCCTGCAGGCAGGCTGCGCCGGCGGGTTCGACGCCGATCACTTTGATCTTCGGATTCAGCTGCTTGGCCAGGGTAGAAACGCCGGCGGCAAGTCCGCCTCCGCCCACCGGGACCAGAATGGTATCGACAAGAGGAAGATCCTTGACGATCTCCATCGCGATCGTCCCCTGTCCCGTCGCCACGGTCAGGTCATCGAAGGGATGGATGAAGGTATAGCCGTGCTCCGCGGCAAGCTCGAGGGCGTGGGCGCAGGCCTCGTCGTAAACGTCCCCGTAGAGGACGACCTCGGCGCCGAGGTTCCTGGTGCGGTTCACCTTGATCAGCGGCGTCGTGGTGGGCATGACGATGACGGCCCTGCAGCCGAAGCGCTTTGCCGCGTAGGCAACGCCCTGGGCGTGATTGCCGGCGGACGCCGTGATGAGGCCCTTCTCGCGCTCCTGGGGCGCCATGGTGCTGATCTTGTAGTAGGCGCCGCGGATCTTATAGGCGCCTGTCACCTGCATGTTTTCCGGCTTCAGGTAGATCCTGCTGCCGGTGACCGCGCTCAGGTGCTCGCTGTAGATCAGCTTCGTCTCCTGGGTAACTTTTTTTACGACTTCTGATGCTTCCTCAAAGCTTTCCAGTGTAAGCATGCCGATCCCTTTACTCCTCCTGCTGCGCGTCGTCTCTTCTCACATCAAACAGGGCTTCCACAAAGGCGTCCGCGTCAAATTTCTGCAGATCGTCGATGGACTCGCCCACCCCGATGTACTTCACCGGGATGCCCAGCTCCGACTGGATGGCGACTGCGATTCCGCCCTTCGCCGTGCCGTCAAGCTTGGTCAGGATGATGCCGGTCACGTCCGTCACTTCCTGGAACTGCCTTGCCTGGGCCAGCGCGTTCTGCCCCGTCGTCCCGTCAAGGACAGCCAGCGTTTCTTTGTAGGCTTCCGGGTAGGCGCTGTCAATGATCCGGTTGATCTTGCCCAGCTCGTTCATCAGGTTCTTCTTGTTGTGCAGCCTTCCGGCCGTATCGCACAGCAGAACGTCCGCGTTTCTGGCCTTGGCCGCCGCGATCGCGTCAAACACGACCGCACCCGGGTCGGAACCCTCCTGGCCGCCGATGATCTCGACGCCCGCGCGGTCAGCCCAGACGCTCAGCTGTTCTCCCGCAGCCGCGCGGAAGGTATCCGCCGCCGCCAGGATGACTTTCTTTCCCTGGTCCTTCAAGATGCCGGCCAGCTTTCCGACGCTGGTCGTCTTGCCGACGCCGTTGACGCCGACCACAAGGACCACCGACTTGCGGTTCTCGAATTCATAGGCGGTGTCGCCCACGTACATCTGGTCCCGGATGCTCTGGATGAGGAGCTTCTTGCACTCGCCGGGATCCCGGATGCCCTGCTCCTTCACCTTCCGCTTCAGGTCTTCGATGATCGCGGTCGTGGCGTTGATTCCGATGTCTCCCATGACGAGGATCTCCTCGATCTCGTCGTAGAAGTCGTCGTCGATGCTCGAGTAGCCGTTGAAGATCGCGTCAAAGCCGGAGACGATATTATCCCTGGTCTTTGCCAGGCCCTCGACCAGCCGCTTGAAAAATCCCTTTTTTTCTTCCATTTTCTGTTCTCCCGTCCGGTCACTCACGCGTCCAGTTCCTGTTCGATCAGGTCCACGGAGACCTGTGCGGAGACGCCCTTTTCCTGCATGGTTACGCCGTACAGGCGGTCTGCCGCGGACATGGTCCCGCGTCTATGTGTAATAATAATGAATTGCGTTTGCTTTGTCAACTTGTGCAGATAGGCCGCAAAACGGTCCACATTGTTCTCGTCCAGGGCCGCCTCGATCTCGTCCAGCAGGCAGAAGGGGGACGGTTTGAGGTTCTGGATGGCAAACAGCAGGGCGATGGCCGTCAGGGCCTTCTCGCCGCCGGACATCTGCATCATGTTCTGCAGCTTTTTCCCGGGCGGGGAGGCAATGATGCGGATGCCCGCCTCCAGGATATCCTGTCCCTCCACCAGCTCCAGGGTGCCGCTTCCGCCGCCGAAGAGCTGCCGGAAGGCCTTGTCGAACTCGGTGCGGATGAGGGCGAACTGCTCCTCGAAGCGCGTCCGCATCCCCCGGTCCAGCTCGTCGATGATCTTGTGCAGGGCGTCCTCCGCCTTCTGCAGGTCCTCCTGCTGTCCGGTCAGGAAGGTGTGCCGCTCGGAGAGCTCCTTGAACTCCTCGATGGCGTTCACATTCACGCTGCCGAGCCCGCGGATCTCCCCGCGCAGCTCGCCGGCCCGCTTTTTCAGCTGGGTCCTCGGTCCGAGGTCATCCCGGATCAGGCCTGCCGCGTCGGAGGGCGTCAGTTCAAATTCCTCCCACAGGCTGGTGATCAGTCCGTCACGCTTTTCCTCATTCTTTTCCAGCGTCCCGCTCAGGCGGAAGCATTCCTTGTCCAGAAGGGATCTGCGCTCGGAGAGCTCCTCCCGGCGCGCAAAGAAGGTGCGCCGCTTCCCGTCCGTCTCTTCCCGGGCGGCCTGGATCTTCTCCATCTCGGCCTGCGCCGCCTCGGCGGCTGCCTGTGCCTCATTGATCGCGGCATACAGTGCCTCGATCTCTTCCTCTTTTTCCTGGGCCTGGCGGCTGCCCTCGCCCTGACCGGCAAGGACCGTCTCCTTCTCTTTGCGGAAGCCCTCCGCCTCGGCACGCACACGCTCCAGGTTGCTCTCCAGGAAGGTCCTCTGCTGTTCCAGAGCGGCCAGCTCGAGCTTAGCCTCCTCCAGGGCGCGCATCTTCTCTTCCTCGACTGCGCGGGCCTTTTCCAGGCGCTTGGTGTCGAACTCCTCGCGTCTGCGCAGCATGGCCTCCTGCTGGGTCATTTTCTTCAGCTCGCCGGAAAGCGTCTCCGCTTCCGCGCGAAGGCCTGCGGCCTGTTTTTCCAGCTCCGCCTTTTCCTTCTCGATCTGCCTGCGGCTGCTCTGGGTGCGGATGCTCAGGCTCTCCGCCTCGTTCAGGCGTACCCGCAGGGTATTCTGCTTCAGGTAGCTTCTCTGCAGCTGTTCGCTGACCGCGACCAGCCTCGTCCTGGCTTCCTCACGCTTCGCCCGTACCTCGGCGATCTTTGCGCGCAGGCTCTCCAGCTTCTTTTCGCGGCGCGCAACCTTCTGCTGCGCCTCCTCGATCTCCCTGCGCCGTCCCATCAGGTTGCTGCTGTTCTTGAAGGCGCCGCCCGTCATGGAACCGCCGGGACTGAGCAGCTCGCCCTCAAGGGTGACGATCCGCAGCGAATAGTGGAATGCCTTGGCCAGCGCCGCGGCGTGGTCGATATCATCGGTCACCCAGGTGCGGCCCAGCAGATGCTCCGCCACGCCGGCATACTTCTTGTCGCAGCGGACCAGGCTGCTCGCCAGCCCGATCACGCCGGGATGGCGGAGGACTGCCTTGTCGGCCTCCCTGGTCCTGCGGTCCATGGCGGTCAGGGGCAGGAAGGTGCAGCGGCCGAAGCGGTTCGTCTTGAGGAAGCGGATCATCCGCTTCGCGGTGTCCTCGTCCTCGGTCACGATATTCTGGATGCTGCCGCCCAGCGCTGTCTCGACGGCCGTCTCATATTTCTTTTCTGTTGTCAGAAGGTCCGCAACCACGCCCACAAGGCCCGGCTCGATGTCCTTCTGCTCCATCACGCGGCGGATGCTGTTGCCGTACCCGTCGTAGCGCTCCGCGATATTGCGCAGCGATTCAAGATGGGAGGCCTCTCTGTGGTACTGCTCCTGCTCGGTCTCCAGCTCCGCGTTGAGGCGCGTCAGTTCTTCCTGGATACCGCCCAGTTCCTCATTGATCGCGGCGCTCTGCGCGTCCAGCGAGGAGATCGTCTCGTCGACCCTTCCCCGGTCGGATTCATAGGTAGAGATCGCCGACTGCTGCTCTTCCTCCTCGCTGCCCAGCGCCAGCAGCTGCTGGCTGAGGCGGGAGTCCCGGATACCGATCTGCTCGAGGCTGGCGGCCCCGCGCTGGATCTTTGCCTCCAGCTCGCTGCGGGAGCTGATCAGGGCGATCCGCTCGTTCTTTTCTTCTTCAATGGCGCCGCTGATCTGGGCGCACTCGCGCGCTGCCCGGGCCTGGGCGTCCTGCGCCTCCTCCAGGCTCTCCTTCAGCTCGCTCTCCTGGCCGGCAAGATCCTCCAGGTTGGCAGAATATACCGTTTCGTCCTCGGCGCGGCGTTCGAGCTCCGCCGTGATCTGGTCGAGACGGCCCTTCAGCATTTCCTCGCTCTTTTTCGCCGAGCTGATCTGCTCCCGCAGCAGGGCGATCTTTCCCTGCATCTCCTGGGACTGCATCTTCGCGTCGGTGATCTTCTGACGGCACTCCTCGAGGTTCTGGTCCATCCCCCGGATGGCCTCCTCGAGCTCATCGTACTCGGCCTTCGCCCTGTCGTACTCGGCCTGCACGCCGGCAAGCTCCTGGGTCGCGGCCTCCAGCTTTTCGCGGACCTGCTCCTCTTCCTTCCGGAGCTGCTCGGTCTCCGCCATGAACAGGTTGGCCTCGACGATGCGCAGCTCATCGCGCCTCGCCAGATAGATGCGGGCCTTCTTGGCCTGATGCTCCATGGGAACCAGCTGCCGGTCCAGTTCGGAAAGGATATCGCTCACGCGAAGGAGGTTCTGGTGCTCGTTATCCAGCCTGCGCACCGCCTCCGCCTTGCGCTTCTTGTACTTGACGATGCCGGCGGCCTCGTCGAAGAGCTCTCTTCTCTCCTCCGGCCTGCCGCTCAGGATCTTTTCGATCTGGCCCTGGCCGATGATCGAGTAGCCCTCACGGCCGATACCGGTGTCGTAGAAGACCTCCTGCACGTCCCTCAGCCTGCACACACTGCCGTTGATCAGGTATTCGCTCTCCCCCGAGCGGTAGAGCCGTCTGCCGATCGTGACCTCCTCGTAGGAGACCGGAAGGCTGTGGTCCGAATTGTCGAGGGTGATAAAGACAGCGGCGTAGCCCATGGGCTTCCGCGTCTGCGTGCCGGCGAAAATGACGTCCTGCATGCTGCCGCCGCGGAGCTCCTTCACGCGCTGCTCGCCGAGCACCCAGCGGACCGCGTCCGCCACGTTGCTCTTTCCGCTGCCGTTGGGGCCGACTATACCGGTGATTCCGTTCTGGAAGCGGAACACCGTCTTGTTGGCAAAGGACTTAAAGCCCTGAATCTCAATGCTTTTCAGATACATGTGTCATTCTCCATCTTCACCGGAAGCGCTCCGGAGCATAAGGAGGGCACGGTAGGCAGCTTCCTGCTCCGCAGCCTTCTTTGTCGGGCCCGTCCCTGTGCCGATCACCCGCTCACCAAGGCAGGCGCTGACGCGGAACGTCTTCGCGTGGGGCGGTCCTTCCTCCCCGGTCAGTTCATAGTGCAGCGGCATTCCGCGGTACTCGCCCTGGGCCACCTCCTGGAGGATCGTTTTGCTGTCATAAAAGAGTTTCTTGTGCTCAAGATCGGTCAGGATATACTTCCTGACGAACTCTTTTGCGGCAGTAAGACCACCATCCAGGAACAGCGCGCCGATCAGCGCCTCCATCGCGTCGGAGACGATGGAATCCCGCTCTCTTCCCCCGGTATGCTCCTCGCCTCTGCCCAGGGCAATGGCGCCGGGCAGATCGATCTGGCGGGCACACTGGGCCAGCGTAGGCTCGCAGACCAGGCTTGCGCGCAGCCTCGACATCTTTCCCTCCGGCATTTCCGGATAAGCGTGATAGATAAACTCGCTGCTGCAGAGCTCCAGCACGGCATCGCCCAGAAACTCCAGCCGTTCATTGTCCTTCAGGCCAAGCCGCCTGTGCTCGTTCACATAGGAGCTGTGGCAGAGCGCCTGACGAAGAAGGGCCGGGGCGGCGAACCGGTAGCCGATTCTCTCCTGCAGTTTTTCCAGTACTTCCTGATCCATATTTCCAAATGCCTTCTTTCACACGTAAGCGGGACGCCGCAAAAGCATGACAGTCTCACATGCCTGCAGCGCCCCGTCTGAATTTCTCGTTTTTCCTGTCCGTATCCGGCCAGGGGGTCGGTCAGTTAACGGCTTCTCTGATCGCGTCGAGCGCGTCTTCGACCGTAATGATCTTCTCCGCCTCTTCGACGGGGATCTCAATATCCAGCTCATCCTCGATCGCGGCAATGATGGAGTACAGGTCAAGTGAATCAGCCCCGAAATCATCGCGGAAACGGGACTCCATGGTCACCTCATCCGGATCGATCGATAACGTATCCGCTATAATCTGCTGTAATTTCTCAAACTCCATTAGGTCGTTCTCCCTTCATCTCTTCGTTCTGTTTTATTTATCTTCCTGTGCGGTATGCAGCTTTTCCGAGATGCGCTCTCCTATGCGCTGCTCCTTGAACTGCACGCACTGAATGATCGTATGTTCCACCTCCACGGCCTTCGCGGAACCGTGGGTCTTGACCACAAGGCCTTTAAGGCCCAGCATGGGCGCGCCGCCGTAGGCCGACGCGTCATAGGCCTTCAGCGTCTCCTTGAGGGCGGGTTTGATCAGCAGGGCGCCGATCTTGCTGCGCAGGGTGCTCATCAGCCCCTTCTTCACGGCCGCCAGGAGCACCTTCGCGGTCCCCTCGTACATCTTCAGGACCACGTTGCCGGTAAACCCTTCACAGACCGCCACATCGCATCCGCCGGCGGGAATATCCCTCGCCTCGATGCTGCCCGTAAAATTGATGTCCGGGCACTCTCTGAGCAGCGGGAAGGTCTCCTTGACCAGGGCGTTGCCCTTTTCCTCCTCCGCGCCGATGTTCACGATGCTGACCCGCGGATTTTTGACCCCGAGCACGTTCTCCATATAGATGGAGCCCATGACGGCGAACTGCACCAGGTGGGCCGGTCTCGAATCGACGTTGGCCCCGCAGTCCAGGAGCAGCATCACGCCCTCCGCGGTGGGGATGAGGGATGCGAACGGCGGTCTCTCCACGCCGCGCAGGCGTCCGACAATGATCTGTCCGCCCACGAGGACCGCGCCGGAATTGCCGGCGGAAACAAAGGCGTCCGCCTCCTGGCGCCGTACCATATGCATGCCCTTTACGATAGAGGAGTCTTTCTTTTTGCGGACGGCCGCCACCGGCGCCTCCGCCATTTCGATCACTTCACGCGCGTCTTCGATGCGGATCCTGTCCGGCACGGAAGGATACTTCTTCAGCTCCGCCTCGATCAGTTCCTTCTTTCCCAGCAGGATAACCTCAATATCACTGCGGCCTGAAACCGCCGCGACCGCACCCTTAACGATCTCACCGGGCGCGTTGTCGCCTCCCATCGCGTCGACCGCGACACGGGTCATTGTCTCCATACGGCAGCCCTCCTTCGCCGAGCACGTGCTGTGCCGCACATGCCCTCTTGCACGTTTACTATACTAAACAAGCTTTTCAGTGTCAATAATTGAAAAAGGACTGCGGCATTCGCTGCCGCAGTCCTTGGTGTTTCTGGGAAATTACTCAGCATCCATGCTGATGATCTCTCTCTTGTTGTAGCTTCCGCAAGCCTTGCAGACTCTGTGGGGCGCGGTCAGGGCGCCGCACTTGCTGCACTTGACCAGAGCCGGAGCGGACATTTTCCAGTTCGCTCTTCTGCTGTCTCTTCTGGCTTTGGAATGTTTATTTTTCGGGCAGATCGACATGGTTTACACCTCCTTAAACGATGAAAAAATATCCCGGATCTTAGCCATCCTTGGATCTGTGACCTGGTCGTCGCAGCTGCAAGTCCCACGGTTCAGGTTTATCCCGCAGACCCTGCACAATCCCTTACAGTCCTCTTTGCACAGGACCCGGGACGGCCAGTTCAGCAGTGCTTCACCACAGACAAGCGTATCCACATCCAGGTTATATCCTTGTATAAAGGCGCTTTCGTCCAGAGCCTCCAGACGCTCCTCATTGCTCTGCTTCATATCTGCCTTCAGGTCGAAACTGATGGAAAGAGGAACGATCACCTCTTCCAGGCAGCGGTCACAGGGCACCGCGGCTTCCAGCGACGTACTCCCGCTGATGGAGAGCACCTGTCCGCCCCGGTTCTCGATCCGCAGCATGACCGGCGCTTTTTTCACGATCCGGTAACTGCCGAACGGGAACGAGAGAACATCTGTCGTCAGGTCCGCCTGCGGCTCGATCACCTTTCCTTCTTTCAGAACGACTTCAGTCAGGTTAAGCAGCATAGAACCTCCTCACAGACGAAGACAATTATACGCAAAACCAGCCCGGGTGTCAAGTATAATTTCTTGACATACAGGTTGTTGTTTACAGGGTTTTTTTACTTTGCAGCGTTCACCAGCTCGACGGTATCGCGGCAGATCGCCAGCTCCTCGTTGGTCGGCATAACGGCGACCTTCACCTTGGAGTCCGGGGTGGAAAGAATGAAGTTCTCTCCGCGCTTCTTGTTCGCCGCCTCATCCATCGTGATGCCCAGATAGCCGAGGTAGGAAAGGACAGTCTTTCTGACTACGCCCGCGTTCTCGCCGATACCGCCCGTGAAGACGATGGCGTCCACGCCGTTCATCGCGGCCACATAGGAACCGATGTACTTCGCGACTCTGTAGGAGAAGGCTTCGATCGCCAGGCGGGCAGCCTCGTTGCCGTTGTCCATGGCTTCCTCAAGATCGCGGAAGTCGCTGGAGAGGTTGTTGGACAGCGCCATGACGCCGGACTTCTTGTTGAGGATGGTCAGCATCTGGGATACATTCAGGCCCTCTTTGTTGCAGATGTACTCGAGGACGGCCGGATCCAGGTCACCGGAACGGGTGCCCATGATCAGGCCCTCAAGCGGGGTAAGGCCCATGGAGGTATCCGCGCACTTGCCGTTCAGGACAGCGCTGATGGAGGCGCCGTTGCCCAGATGCGCAACGATGACCTTGCTGTTGTCCTTGTCCAGGCCGAGGAAGCGGATCGCCTCACCGGAGACGAACTTGTGGCTGGTGCCGTGGAAGCCGTACTTGCGGACCGCATACTTCTCGTAGTACTCGGTCGGGATCGCGTAACGGTACGCCTTGGGCGGCATGCTCTGATGGAAGGAGGTATCGAAGACCGCAACGTTGGGCTTGCCGGGCATAAGCTCCATGCAGGCACGGATGCCCATCAGGTTGGCCGGGTTGTGCAGCGGGCCGAGGTCGCAGCACTCGTCGATGACCGCGATAACTTCGTCGTCGATGATGCGGGACTCAGTGATCTTGGAACCGCCGTGCAGGACGCGGTGGCCGATGGCGTCTACTTCGTCAAGGCTCTTTAACACGCCGGTCTTCTCATTGACCAGAGCCTTCAGGACAAGGCTGATCGCCTCGGTATGGGTGGGCATGGGCGCTTCGGTGATCTCCTTCTCACCGCCGGCCGGCTGATAGACCAGTCTGCCGTCGATGCCGATGCGCTCGCAAAGACCCTTTGCCGAGACTTCTTCCGTGTCGGAGTTGATCAGCTGGAATTTCAGGGAGGAGCTCCCGCAGTTTACGACCAGAACATTCATAAGGCTTTACTCTCCTATTCTCTTCTATACTTGATTATTTTGCCTGCTGAGCCTGCACTGCCGTCATGGCGACAACGCCTACGATATCATCGGCGAAGCAGCCTCTGGACAGATCGTTGACCGGGTAGGAAAGGCCCTGCAGAATGGGGCCGTAGGCGTTGGCCTTCGCCAGTCTCTGGACCAGCTTGTAGCCGATGTTGCCCGCCTCAAGGCTCGGGAACACGAGGGTGTTGGCGTGACCGGCAACGGGGCTGCCCGGAGCCTTCAGCTCGGCAACGCCCGGAACCAGGGCCGCGTCAAGCTGCAGTTCGCCGTCCAGCGCGATCTCCGGATACTTCTCATGGGCGATCTTCACGGCATCCGCGACCTTCGTCACGTTGTCATGCTTCGCGCTGCCCTTCGTGGAGAAGGAAAGGAGGGCGACCTTCGCCTTCGCGCCGACAAAGCTTTCAAAGGACTCAGCGGAAAGGGCGGCAACCTCTGCCATCTTCTCTGCGTCGACTTCCGGCATGACCGCGCAGTCCGCGAACACGAACAGGCCGTTCTCGCCGAATTCGCAGTTCGGCACTTCCATCAGGAAGAAACCGGAAACAGAGCTGATGCCGGCCTTGGTCTTAAGGAGCTGAAGAGCCGGACGGATGGTGTTGCCCGTGGAATGGCATGCGCCGGAGACAACGCCGTCAGCGTCGCCGCACTTGCACATCAGGCAGGCGTAGTACATGTAATCCTTTTCCATCT
>CAMOKZ010000061.1 GCA_946618155.1 uncultured Lachnospiraceae bacterium
GGTAATCTCAGTTTATCACACGCCGGAAAGAAAGTCTTGATTTTTTGATAGACCGGTAGTAGAATAATGTTAGCACTCGGCAATATTGAGTGCTAACAATGTTTTTCATGGATTTCAGGAGGTATGTTTTTTATGCTGATGACCGTACCTGTTCACGATATGATCATGCTGCCGGGCATTTCTTTCTATTTTAAGACGGATCTGTTCCAGAAGCTTGGATACAGCGATATCTCCGTCGGCGATGATGTCCTGTTCCTGATGATGAAGGAGGATCTCCCGATCGAGGAGCTGACGGGCGACGATATTCTTCCGGTCGGCATCTCCGGCAAGATCGATTCTGTGGATGACGAGGGAAATTACAGCGTCCGCACCGGAGAGCGCGTCACCATCGATTCCGTTTATTTCGAAGACGGGGAGATCCGCGCGGAGGCATCCATCCGCGAGGATATCGACGATATCTCCGTCGATGAGGCTGTTTCGATCACGACCCGGATCAAGCGGGCCCTGGTGAATTATGTGAATAATTTCCAGTGGGGCGCCATCGCGCGCAATTATTTTATGCACTGGAAGAGCGCGGGGGAGATTCTCTGCGCGGTCTCCGGCTACATGGGGATCAGCTGGGAGGATAAATATAAGATCCTTGCCGCCGATTCCAAAAAGGAGCGGTATGCGCTGATCGAGCAGGTGATCCGCGAGGCGATCGAGATCAACCGGGTGAGCGAAGAAGCCGAGAACGAGCAGAAGGAGAGCAATGAGGCCCTCTACCGCGAGAACGCGATCAAGAAGCAGATCGAGATCCTGCAGAGACAGCTGGACGAGATGCACCCGGAAAATGTTTCCGATGTGCGCCGCTTCGAGGTCAAGATCGCTGAATCCGGCATGACCGGGGACGCCCTGAAAGAGGCGGAGAAGGTCCTTGGCCGGATGAAGCAGGAGGGCAAGGACGGCCACGAATACGGGATGCTCTACGATTATCTCGATTTTGTGACGGGACTTGCCTGGAAAATGGGCAAACCGGAGCCGATCGACCTGGCCGAGGCCGAGCGGATCCTGGACGAGGACCACTATGGCCTGAAGAAGGTCAAACAGCGTGTCATCGAGCAGCTTGCCGTGATGGCGCTGAACCGGAAGCAGTCCGGTTCCGTCCTGCTCTTTGTGGGCGCGCCGGGCACCGGCAAGACGAGCATCGGGCAGAGCATCGCGAGGGCCCTGCACCGCGAGTATGTGCGCATCAGCCTGGGCGGCGTGCGCGATGAGGCGGAGATCCGCGGACACAGGCGGACCTACATCGGCGCCATGGCCGGCCGCATCATGCAGGGCATGAACCGGGCCGGGACGATGAACCCGGTCATGGTCCTCGACGAGGTGGACAAGCTGTCCCACGATTACGCGGGCGACCCGGCCAGCGCCCTGCTGGAGGTCCTCGACCCCGAACAGAACAACAATTTTACCGACCATTACCTGAACGTGCCCTACGACCTGTCCAACGTGCTCTTCGTGTGCACCGCGAACACGGTGGATTCCATCCCCGAGCCGCTGCTCAACCGCATGGAGATCATCCAGTTCCCGGGCTATACGGCGACGGAGAAGCTGCAGATCGCGCGCAGGCACCTGCTTCCGAAGGCGATGAAGGCCATGGGCATCCGCCCCCAGAACCTGAAGGTGACGGATGAGGCCATCGCGAGGATCATCAGCGGCTACACCGCGGAGGCGGGCGTGCGCGGGCTGAAGAAGCAGATCGAGAACCTCTGCAGGGCCGCGGCCGTGAGACTGGTCAAGGGAGAGCGCAAGAGCATCACCATCAGCGATAAGCGGCTGGGCAAATATCTGGGGATCAATGAGATCTACCACGAGAAGGTGCCTGCCGAGGCGCGTCCCGGCGTGGTGACCGGGCTTGCCTGGACGGCGGCCGGCGGGGAGATCCTCTTTGTCGAGACTTCCCTGGCCAGGGGTAAGGGAAACCTGACCATCACAGGCCAGCTGGGCGACGTGATGAAGGAATCGGCGCAGATCGCGCTGAGCCTGGTCAAGCGCATGTATCCCGAGGAGGCGAAGGTGCTGGAGGACCACGACCTGCACATCCACGTGCCCGCGGGCGCGGTGCCCAAGGACGGTCCTTCCGCCGGCATCACGCTGGTGACGGCGCTCTCGTCCCTGCTGCGGGATCATCCGGTGGCGCCTACCATCGCCATGACGGGAGAAGTCTCCCTGACCGGGCGGGTCATGCCCATCGGGGGACTGCCGGAGAAACTGATGGCGGCGGTCAGGGCCGGCGTAAAGCAGGTCTTTATCCCGAAGGAAAACGTCCGGGACCTCGACGAGGTGGCAAAGGAAGTGCGCGATGTCTTAAAGATCGTGCCGGTCACCGATGTGGACCAGGTACTGGAGGCAGTATAAGCCCGGATGAGGATCCGGAGAACAACGGAATAACCAACAACGCGCCCCGGCTTTTATCCGCGATCAAAGCGGAGAGGCCGGGGCGCAGCGCATGCCGGGGGCAGCGCAGGAAACGGCTTGCGCAGAATGCGGATACGCTGTAGAATACTATATTATGATTACAGCAGATGGGCTCTGCCTACATGTCGTGGCTGCGGCTGCGATGGAGAACGGTGATGAAATGTGTTGACGCGCAGCGCCTGATCAGGCCTTATCTGAACAGAGAGCTATCCGTAAAGGAGCTGGAGCAGTTCCTCGCCCATGTGGAATCCTGTGATGACTGCATGGAGGAGCTGGAGATCTCCCTTGCCCTGGAGGACGCCATGGCGGATGAGACCGGCCTGGAAGGCGCGCAGATGTATGATATTAAGAGTGAGCTGGACGAGGACCTGCGGGAGGCGCATCAGTTCGTGCACCTGCGCAGGGGCATCCGGCTCTTTCGTATGGTCACGGCCCTTGCCGCCGAGCTGGTGCTGGTCATCCTGATGGTGACGGGCATCGAGATGAAGCTGCAGGACGGCAGGGAGGGCACGACCCTCTACCGGATCTGGAACCGGGGAGGCCAGACGACGGCGCCAAAGAAGCCGGAGGCTTCCGGGCAGGTTTTCCCGGAGACGGAGATGAGCTCCGAGCAGGTCATTGAAGCCGCCTCCGAAATGCCCGCGGATGCAGTGCTGGAAAACGGACCGGAGAAGACACCGGAAAATAAGGAGAAAAAATGAGCACGGAAAAGATCGTTCTGATAGACGGACACAGTATCCTGAACCGGGCCTTCTACGGCGTGCCGCCCCTGACCAACGGCGAGGGCGTGCATACCAACGCGGTCTACGGTTTCCTGAACATTATGCTGAAGGTCCTGGATGAGGAGCATCCCGGATATCTGGCGGTGGCCTTTGACCTTGCGGCCCTGACCTTCCGCCATAAGATGTACGACGCCTATAAGGGCACCCGGAAACCCATGCCGGAAGAGCTGCGGGAACAGGTCCCGCTGATCAAGGAGATGCTGACGGCGATGGGCATCCCGCTGATGATGCTGGAAGGCTTTGAGGCGGATGACCTCCTGGGCACCGTGTCCAGACAGATGGAGGAGAAGGGACTGGCCGTCTCCGTGATCTCCGGAGACCGCGACCTTCTGCAGCTCGCTTCCGATACCGTGTGCATCCGCATCCCGAGGACGAAGAGCACCGGCACGGAGGTGGACGATTTCTACGCCGCCCAGGTGAAGGAGACCTATCAGGTCACCCCGACGGAGTTTATCGACGTGAAGGCCCTGATGGGCGACGCCTCCGACAATATTCCCGGCGTCCCCTCCATCGGCGAGAAGACGGCGGTCAAGATCATCGCCCAGTATGGCAGCATCGAGAACGCCCATGACCACGTGGATGAGATCACCCCGCCCAGGGCGAGGGAATCCCTGCGGGAGCACTATGATCTCGCCGTGCTGAGCAAGAAGCTGGCCATGATCGACCGGCACTGTCCCTTTGCGCTGGACCTGAAGGCTGCAAAGATCGGGGATCTCTTTACCCCGCAGGCCCACGAGCTGTGCAAGCGGCTTGAGCTGCGCAGCCTGCTGGGGCGGTTTAAGGCGGATGAGCCCGCCCAGGCCCCGGAGGATTTCCGGACTGTCCGCGGCGCGGAAGCGGTGCGCCGGGAGATGGAAGCCTTCCTCGGGGGGATGGGAGAAGACCGGGAGAAACGGATCGGCCTTGCCGCTGCCCTGCAGGAAGATAAGCTGCTCGGAGCGGCCCTTTCTGCAGATCCGGACAGCGCGGTGTTCTTTTCCTGCATGAATGACGGCGAAACATCGCCCGGGGAGCAGGAGGAGAGCGCAGCCGTTATCCAGGAGTATCTGGGCCGCATCGCGGCAAAAGCGGGGCTGGTCTGCACGATCGGCCTGAAGGAGCAGCTCCCCCGGATCGGGGACGGGAACATCCCGCTGGAGGAGAGCGGCCGGTTCTTTGACGCCGAGATCGCTGCCTACCTGCTCAACCCCTTAAAGAACGGCTATCCCTACGACGAGATCATCAAGGATCATACCGGAAAGCTCTGCCCCTCCGCGGAGGAGCTCTTTGGAAAGAAGAAGGACGCCATGCCCCCGGAGCAGAGGGCGGCAGCCACGGCAAGACTTGCCTGCCTGCAGGCATCCGGCGCGCTGGCCGCGCAGGAGCCGATGATGGACCGCCTTCGCGTGGAGGGCATGGAGAAGCTCTTCCTGGAGATAGAGATGCCCCTGGTGTTCGTCCTTTCCGGCATGCAGGAGGAAGGCATCTATGTGCGCGCCGACGAGCTGAAGAGCTACGGGGAGTCCCTGAGCGGGCATATCGCGGCGCTGGAGGAAAAGATCTACGCCCAGGCGGGGGAGACCTTCAACATCCAGTCTCCCAAACAGCTTGGCGTCATCCTGTTTGAAAAGATGAAGCTTCCCTACGGGAAGAAGACAAAGACCGGCTATTCCACGGCCGCGGACGTGCTGGAGAAGCTCGCGCCCGAAGCGCCCGTTGTGATGGATATCCTGGAATACCGGCAGCTGACCAAGCTGAAATCCACCTACGCGGACGGACTTGCCGCCTATATCGGCCCGGACGGGCGCATCCACGGCAAATTCCACCAGACCATCACAGCGACGGGGAGAATCAGCAGCGCGGATCCCAACCTGCAGAACATCCCGGTACGGACGGAGCTCGGCCGGGAGCTGCGCAAGGTCTTTGAGGCCAGGGAGGGCTATGTCTTTGTCGACGCCGACTACTCCCAGATCGAGCTGCGCGTGCTTGCCCACGCCTCCGGCGACGAAAAGCTGATCGCCGCTTACCGGCAGGCCCAGGACATCCACGCGATCACGGCCTCCCAGGTGTTCCACGTCCCGCTCGAGGAAGTGACGCCGGAGCTTAGGCGCAACGCGAAGGCCGTAAACTTCGGCATCGTGTACGGGATCAGCTCTTTCGGCCTCAGCCAGGGCCTGAGCATCAGCCGCAAGGAGGCTCAGGAATATATCGAGAAATACTTTGAGACCTATCCCGGCATCAAGCAGTTTCTGGACGGCTGCGTCGCCCAGGCGAAGGCTTCCGGTTACTGCGTCACCCTGTTCGGCAGGAGAAGGCCGGTGCCGGAACTGAAGTCCGGGAATTTCATGCAGCGCTCCTTCGGCGAGCGCGTGGCCATGAATGCGCCCATCCAGGGGACCGCGGCGGACATCATGAAGATCGCGATGGTGCGGACCGCCCGCAGGTTAAAGAGCGAGGGGCTGGCCTCCCGGATCGTGCTGCAGGTGCACGACGAGCTTCTGGTCGAGACAAAGCTCGGCGAGGAGGAGGCCGTGCAGAGGATCCTGCGGGAAGAGATGACCGGGGCCGCCGATCTGCGCGTCCCGCTGGAGATCGACATGCACGCCGGGAAAAACTGGTTTGAAGCGCACTGATACAGGGAGCATCCGGATGAAAATATTGGGAATCACAGGCGGCGTCGGCTCGGGAAAGAGCACGGTGCTGGCCTACCTGAAGGAGAAGTGGGGCGCTTCCTGCGTCCTGTGCGACGATATCGGCCGCAGGCTGCAGGAAAAGGGAGGCAGCTGCTACGCCTTTATGACCGAGATGTTCGGCCCTTCCTGCCTGCACGAGGACGGCAGCCTTGACCGGGCCGCGATCGCAGCCCGGGTATTTGCCGCGCCCACCCTGCTGGAAAGGGTAAACAGCGTCATTCATCCGGCGGTGCGCCGGGAGGTGGAACGGCTGGCCGAAGAAGAGCGGCAGCGGGGCACAAAGCTTTTTGTGATCGAGGCGGCGCTTCTTCTGGAGGCGGATTTTGCCCGGATGTGCGACTGCGTCTGGTATATCTACGCGGACGCCGAGTCAAGGATGGTGCGCCTGGCCAGGAACCGCGGCTACTCGCGGGAGAGGGCACAGAAGATCATGAGCGCGCAGCGCCCGGACAGCTTTTACCGGGAGCGGTGCGGCCGCGTGATCGACAACAGCTTTGAAGGGTTTTCGTCCGTGCGCGCCCAGATCGACAGGGCCCTGCTTGAGGACGGCCTCGTCAGCGCGCAGGATGAGAAGATAAGATAGAAGCAGCAGAGCAAAACAGGAGCTGATCATTTATGGATTTTTACAGTATAGCAAGCGGGAGCAGCGGGAACTGCACCTTCATCGGCAGCGGGGAGTCCTGCCTGCTGGTAGACGCCGGAATCACGGCGAAACGGATCACGGGGGCCCTGGGCGATATCGGCAGGAACCCCGGTGAGCTGCAGGCGATCCTGCTGACCCACGAGCACTCGGACCACATCCAGGGCCTGGGCGTGATGAGCCGCAAATACCACATCCCCATCTACGCGACGGGCGGGACCCTTCGCGGCCTGATCGGGAACAAGTCCCTGGGGAGCATCGATCCGGCGCTCTTCCACACGATCAGGGCGGACGAGACCTTCGAGATCGGGAACATCCGCGTGCGGCCCTTCGAGATCCCCCACGACGCGGCGGAGCCGGTGGGCTTCAGGCTGGAGGACGGCAGCGCCTGCGCGGCGGTGGCGACGGATATGGGCTGCTATGACGACTACATCGTGCAGAACCTGCAGGGTCTGGACCTTATCCTGCTGGAATCCAATCACGACGTGAACATGCTGCAGGTCGGGCCGTATCCCTATCCGCTCAAGCGCAGGATCCTGGGCGACCGCGGCCATCTTTCCAACGACACGGCAGGCCATCTGCTCTGCGAGATCCTGCACGACGGGATGAAGGAGATCATCCTCGGCCACCTGAGCAAAGAGAACAACTACGACGCCCTGGCCTACGCCTCGGTCTGCGCGCAGATCAACATGTCCGAGACGCCCTGGCACGCGGAGGATTTCGACATCCTCGTTGCCAGGAGGGACAGGCCGCTGCCGGTCCTGACGGTATAGGACAGGCACACAGAAGAAAGGATCAGGCACATGAAAAAGACGATCATTACCGTTGTCGGGAAAGACACCGTAGGAATCATCGCGAAGGTCTGCACCTTCCTGGCGGATAACGGGATCAACATCCTGGATATCTCCCAGACGATCGTGGGCGGGTATTTTAACATGATGATGGTGACGGATGCCACCGCGTATCCGCATCCCGCCGCGCAGCTGGCGGATGAGATGGAGGCGCTGGGAAAGGAAATGGGCCTGAGCATCCGCTGCATGCACGAGGACATTTTCAACAGCATGCACAGAGTGTGAGGAAGAGGCATCCATGATCAATTTTACCGAAGCGACAGAAACCATCCGCATGATCACCCAGGAGAACCTGGACGTGCGGACGATCACGATGGGCATCAGCCTGCTGGACTGCATTGATTCAGACCTCGGCGCCATGAAGGAAAAGATCTACGGGAAGATCACGGGCAAGGCCCGGGACCTGGTCCGGACGGGGGAGGAGATCTCGAGAGAGTACGGGATCCCCATCGTCAATAAGCGGATCTCGGTGACGCCGGCGGCCCTCCTCGGCGGCAGCGCCTGCCGCGAGCCCGGGGACTATGTGGAGATCGCCCTCACCCTCGAGCGGGCAGCGCAGGAAGTCGGCGTCAATTTCATCGGCGGGTTCTCCGCCCTGGTCTCCAAGGGAATGACAAAGAGCGACGAGATGCTGATCCGCGCCATCCCGGAGGCCCTCGCGCGCACAGAGCGGGTGTGCAGCTCCGTCAACGTGGGCTCGACCCGGTGCGGGATCGACATGGACGCAGTGCGCCTCATGGGGGAGATCATCCTGGAGACCGCGCATCGCACGGCGGACCGGGATTCCCTCGGCTGTGCCAAGCTGGTCGTTTTCTGCAACGCGCCCGATGACAATCCCTTTATGGCCGGCGCGTTCCACGGCGTGACCGAAGGCGACGCGGTGATCAACGTGGGCGTCAGCGGCCCGGGCGTGGTCAAGACCGCCCTCGAGCAGGTGCGCGGGGAGGGCTTTGAGGTCCTGTGCGAGACGATCAAGAAGACCGCCTTCAAGGTGACGAGAGTGGGCCAGCTGGTGGCGCAGGAAGCCTCCCGCAGGCTCGGCGTTCCCTTCGGCATCATCGACCTGTCCCTGGCGCCGACCCCGGCGGTGGGCGACAGCGTCGCGGATATCCTGACCGAGATCGGCGTGGAGCATCCCGGGGCGCCCGGCACGACGGCTGCCCTTGCCCTGCTCAACGACCAGGTGAAGAAGGGCGGCGTAATGGCCTCCTCCTATGTGGGCGGCCTTTCCGGCGCGTTCATTCCGGTCAGCGAGGACCAGGGAATGATAGGCGCGGTGGAGGCGGGAGCCCTCACCCTCGAAAAGCTTGAGGCCATGACCTGTGTCTGCTCGGTCGGCCTCGACATGATCGCCATTCCCGGCGACACGCCGGCGTCAACGATCTCCGGAATCATTGCGGACGAGATGGCGATCGGCATGGTGAATCAAAAAACGACGGCCGCCCGCCTGATCCCGGTGATCGGGAAGAAAGTGGGCGATACCGTCGAATTCGGCGGGCTGCTCGGCCATGCGCCGGTCATGCCGGTGAACGGGTTCTCCTGCGCGGACCTCATCGCGAGAAAGGGCAGGATACCGGCACCGATTCACAGCTTTAAAAACTGATCATGGCGTGATGATCACCGGGCAGGTCTCCTCTGCCCGGAACGGCACGCCGTATTTCCCCGCGAGGATGCTCCGGTAGAGATGGGAAGAGCGGCGGTCTGTCCGGTACATGGACAGACCTGCTCCGGAGAGGAGCTCCTGCGCGGAGGAGGGAGTGGCCAGCAGCGGTACGCTGCCGGCTTTTTTGATTTCATGGAGAAGAGGCTGTGCGCTTTTTCTGAAACCGAGGACGCGCGCGTAGAAGATCATTCCGGCTTCCCGCATAGCCATTGTTTCCTGCTCCCGGATGCCGAGAAGCAGGTGGAGCAGGGCACGGCTGACGCCGGTGCGGGTCATCTGGCGGGTCTTTAAGAGATCGATCATTTCTTCCGCGGTAAGGCTGCAGAGCTGCGCCAGATGATTTTTGGCCCGCCGGGCAAGTGAAGGCGGAAAATCCAGGATATCTCCGGGATCCGCTTCCGCGGCGAACAGATAGCGCAGGACGGGGGTAAAGTCATCGAGATATACAGGCCTTTGCGCCGCCTGGAGGAACAGATCCCTGCATTCTTCCGGAATATAAGGCAGGATACCGGAAAAACCGGATGATCCGCGCATGGCGGTGCGGAGCGCGAGAGCGCTCGCGAAGGTACTGCCCAGGGTGCTGCTGGCATAGGCATCTCCCTCCCGCAGGACAGGAACAGGAACGATCGGGGCTCCCGTTTTCCGGATAGCCTTTACGTACTCCAGGCCGAGAATGGCATTGGGAGAGGAGAGAATGGTATCCAAGGCAGCTTCTTCGCCTGCGGACAGGCCGCCCTCCCCGAGCGCGGCGCGCACCGCCGCGGCACGGGCAGCGGGAAAGACGGCGCCCCGGGCAAGATGGCGGCGCAGCGTATCGGAAAAGACCGGCGTTTCGGAAAGCAGGGCGCCGGCCGCTTTTTCAAACAGGGAAAGATCTTCTGTTTCCGAACCAAAGCAGAGCGCGTCGACACAGCCGAGCGCGCCAAGCAGCCGCACAGCGCCTTCCGCGAAATATTCCGCGGAGGAGCAGGCCCAGCAGACCGGCAGCTCGATGACAAGGTCCGCGCCTGCGGCGAGAGCCATTTTTGTCCGGGTATATTTGTCGAAAACAGCGGGTTCACCCCGCTGGACATAATCGGGACTCATGACCACGATACAGAAGTCCGCCCCGGTGCGGGCCCTGGTCAGGGCAATATGCCGGCTGTGTCCGGTATGCAGCGGATTATACTCCGCAATAATGCCTGCTGTTTTAAACGTTCTCAAACCGGTCTCCTCCTTCTTCTTTATCTAAATTTATAGATTTTCCTTCGGGCAAAGTCAAGAAATTGTCTTTGAGGAATTGCCGAATCAATCGGCGTTTCCCTTGTATACAGGCGCAAAATAGTCTATAATAGGAACAGCGCTGTGTGCGGAACACCAATACATCTTTGAAAGGAGTCAGAAGACCATGGCATTTATTGATGATATCAAGGCAAGGGCAAAAGCAGACAAAAAGACCATCGTGCTTCCGGAGTCGATGGACAAGAGAACCTATGACGCAGCCGAGAAGATCCTGAAAGAGGGCATCGCGAACATCGTCATCATCGGTACGCCGGAAGAGATCAAGGCGAATTCCGAGGGATATGACATCTCCGGCGCCATCATCGTGGATCCGTTCAACGATCCGAACAAGCAGAAGTACATCGACAAGTTCGTCGAGCTTCGCGCGAAGAAGGGCGTTACCCCCGAGGCTGCCCAGGAGCAGATGGAAAAGGATTACATGTACTACGCCTGCCTGATGTGCAAGTGCGGCGACGC
>CAMOKZ010000062.1 GCA_946618155.1 uncultured Lachnospiraceae bacterium
TTAGTCACTAGATCCTTAGTCTAGCTCGTCTGCCAATTCCGACACTTCCGCGAACAAATGGAATTATAGCGCAACCTTCCGGATAAGTCAACCAAAAGATTGCAAAAAATCCGGATGCGCCGGCAGGCATCCGCAAATGCCCGCCGGCGCTGGTTTTTCGTTATGCGAACAGCGGCGCTACGCCCGCCTCGAGTTCTGCCTTGGCTGCCTGAGCGGCTGCAAGGTCACTGCCCTTCGTGGTATAGTACGCCTTGATCTTGGGCTCGGTGCCGGACGGTCTGATGATGACAGAGCTGCCGTCCTCGAGCTTGTAGAGCAGGACATTCGCCTTCGGCAGTCCGGTCTCCTCGGGCTTGCCGTAGTCGATCACTTCGTCGACCTTTCTGCCGGCGATCTCCTTGGGCGGCTCGCTGCGCAGGTCTGCCATGATGCCGGCCATCTTGTCCATACCGGAAAGACCCGGGAACTCAAAGCTGTCGGTCTTGTTGAAGTAGCGGCCGTACTTGGCGTACAGCTCTTCCAGATGCTGCTTGATGGAGGAGCCGATGCTGCGGTAGTAGGCTGCCATCTCGCAGATGAGCATGGAGGATACGACGGCATCCTTGTCGCGGACATACGGGCCTGCAAGGTAGCCGTAGCTCTCCTCGAAGCCGAAGATGAAGCGGTCGACCTCTCCTGCCGCCTCAAGCTGCGCGATCTGGTCGCCGATCCACTTGAAACCGGTGAGAACATGGCGAAGTTCCACGCCGTAATTCTTCGCGACTGCATCCGCCAGCGGAGTAGACACAAGGGACATCACCGCGACAGGGTTCTTCGGCATGGTGCCCTTCTCGATTCTTCCGGCGCAGATGTAGTCCAGAAGGAGAACGCCCATCTCATTGCCGGAAACCAGCTCGTAGGAGCCGTCCGGGCATTTCATGGCGATACCGACGCGGTCGGCGTCCGGATCCGTCGCCAGCATCAGGTCTGCGCCGACTTCCTTCGCCAGTTCGAGACCCTTCTCCAGTGCGGCGAAGATCTCCGGGTTCGGATAAGAGCAGGTGGTGAAGTAGCCGTTCGGATACTCCTGCTCCGGAACGATCGTGACATCGTTGATGCCGATGTCGCGAAGGACTCTCATGACGGGCTCAAGGCCGGTGCCGTTGAGCGGGGAATAAACGAGCTTGAGGCCGGCGGTCTTCGCAAGACCCGGACGGACCTGTCTGGACTCGATGGCTTCGTACAGCGCCTCTTTGCAGTCATCGCCGACAAAGCGGATCAGGCCCTTCTCCACGCCTTCCGCGAAGGACATGTACTTTGCGCCGGTCAGCACGTCAGTCTTCTGAATGGAATCATAAACGACTGCAGCCGCGTCGTCGGTCATCTGGCAGCCGTCCGGCCCGTAGGCCTTGTAGCCGTTGTACTGGGCGGGATTATGGGAAGCCGTGACCATGATGCCCGCATTGCACTTATAGTATCTGGTGGCGAAGCTCAGGGCCGGGACGGGCATCAGCGCGTCGTAGATCCGGACATTGATTCCGTTGGCGGCGAGTACGCCGGCGGCATCCTTTGCGAACGTCCATCCTTTCAGTCTGCTGTCATAGCTGATCGCGACCGTCTGCGTTCCGCCCTGGGTCTTGACCCAGTCGGCAACGCCCTGCGTCGCCTGCCTGACGACCCAGATATTCATGCGGTTCGTGCCGGCCCCAAGCGTTCCGCGAAGGCCCGCGGTACCGAACTGCAGAGCAACGGCAAAGCGCTCTTTGATCGCGTCGTCATCCCCCTCAATATCACGCAGTTCCTTTCCCAGATCCGGATCCTGCAGATCCGCTTCCAGCCAGCGTTTGTATTCTTCCTGATACATTCTGCCACCCTACCCTTTCTAAATTCTTCTCTTACGGCCGGCCCGGAATCCTCCTGCCGGAAGTACCGGGCCGTCTGTCGAAATAAATTATACCATACCTTGCCCGCATTTTATATTGAAAATGTAAAACTTTATGACAAGGCCGGCCGCTTTACGCGGCCAGCCAGGGAACGAGGACGACCTCCACGTTCCCGCCGGGCTCGACGAGAGCCATGACGCTCTCGAAGCCGGTGAGGAACCAGACCAGGTAGTTGTCCCCGGCCCGGTCGATCCGGATGCTGCACCGCATTTCGGCAAGCCGGGCTGCGGCGCCGGCGAGCGCCGGCCTCACCTTGCGCAGGATCTGCTGGCGCAGCCTGCTGCGGGTCTGCCGGTTTTCTTCCTGGTAATACAGGAAGAAGGTGTCGCGGGCGACCGCGTCGCCGAACTCGTAGTCCTCAAAGATGAGGCCGATCTCGACGCACGCGGCGTAGACCGCTGCCCGGCTCCTCTTGCTGAGCCGTTCCTCTCTCTCCCTCCTCTCTTCCCTCTTCATGTCCCGCTCGAGGGAAACCTGGGTGTACCGGGTGCCGTTGATCATCATCTCGTTTTTCTTCATCTGCATTTCCTCCTTTTTGGAAACAGCGTTGATGTGGTGTGCTGAAAAGAAAGCACTTTCCCCCGTCGGCCGATGGCGCAAAAAAAAGACCGACCAGCAAGCGGGAGAAGGATAGAATCATCCTGTCTTCCTTTTCGCTAATCCGTCTTAAATGACTATTTCTGTATTTGCTTATCTCAGATCAAGTCTGCTGCCTCCTTAAAGAAGTATCGACATCTTAACATCCCTCCGGACATCTGTCAAGAACCGGCGGTTTCCCGCCGGTCTCAGAAAAAAATTTTTCCGTTACACAAGTTCCTCCCGCGGCAGATCCACCACAATGGGCTCATGACCGACCGCAGGCAGGAACACGCGCAGCAGGTCCCTTGTCCGCAGCTTGAGGCTGGAGGTATTCACGCAGGGATGACAGCCGACCCACTCACTCTCATACACCTCGCTGTCCATCAGAAGGCGCACTCTTCTGTTCCGGTCATTCATCAGCCCCATCACGGAAACGGCGCCGGGACTGATGCCCAGATATTCTTCCATATGTTCCGCATCCGCGAAGGACAGCCTCGCGCTCCCGATCTGCCGGGAAAGATCCTTTGTCTTGAAGGGCTTGTCCCCCGGAATCAGCAGAAGGTAGAAATCGGTCTTCTGCCGGTTGCACAGAAAGAGATTCTTGCACATCTCCACGCCCATCACCCGGTCAGCCTCCAGGCAGTCCTCCATCGTGCGCGCAGCCGCGTGGTCCGTCTGGTAATATTCGATCCCGAGGGAATCGAGCAGATCATAGGTGCGCACCTCGCGCTCCTCTCTCCCCGTGCAGTCCGCAGGTCTTCCCTTGATCAGTTCCATGTCCGGCTCCTTTCGCCGCGCCCCAAAACTCTCCGCGCGCCCTTGATGAAGATTAGGTATTCGATTACAATGGGATTATACTAAAGTTTCGGCAAAAAAGGAGAAGGAAAATGATCAGGCTTGAACTGCCTTATGATATCCGCTGATCCCGGGGACAGCCTACTGGCTGTCCGATATTGCAAAACGCTGCGGCGTCAATGAGAAGCTCTGGACAGGCTGACGGCTCTTGCGTAGAATTTTGCCGAAACATCTGATCTATGATATAATGAGAAGAAATTTTACGAAGAGGCAGAGGATCTGCCCGGAGGGATAATTAACTATGGATAATGCATATGCGCTTTTGATCGATGCGGACAACGTGTCCGCCAAATATATTAAACCGATTCTGGACGAGCTGTCCAAGTACGGCAACGTCACCTACAAACGGATCTACGGGGACTGGACCAGCACCCACAGCTCCAGCTGGAAGAGCGTCCTGCTCGAGAATTCGATCACGCCCATCCAGCAGTTCAGCTACACCTACGGCAAGAACGCGACGGACTCAGCGATGATCATCGATGCGATGGACATCCTGTATACCAGCGATCTGGACGGGTTCTGCCTCGTCTCCAGCGACAGTGATTTTACGAAGCTGGCCAGCCGTCTCCGCGAGAGCGGCAAGACCGTGATCGGCATGGGCGAGGAGAAAACGCCGGGCGCCTTCCGCAAGGCCTGCGATATCTTCACCGTGCTTGAGCTCCTGCTCGAGGACAACTCCACCGAAGTCGCGCCCTCTTCCCACTCCGGACGCAAAGGCCGCCACACCGCGGATGTCGCCAAGAACGCCATCCCGATCGAGGAGATCGAGGAGGCGGTGGTCAAGATCATCACCGAGAACCAGAACAACGACCGCAAGACGGGCCTTGGCGAGGTGGGCAGCCGCCTGGTCAAGATCTACCCCGATTTCGATGTCCGCCGCTACGGATACAGCCTGCTCTCCAAATTCCTGGGCTCTCTGCCCCGCCTCAAGCTCAACCAGGAGGGGGCGCAGATCTTCGTCACCGTATTCGAGGACAAGAGCCGCCAGGATATGGTCGAGGAGTTTGTCGAGGAGGTCGTCGCCTCCGCCGGCACCCAGGGCATCCCGCTGGGCAGCCTCGGCAACCGCATCCGCAGCCGCTTCCCGGATTTCAAGGTCAGCGACTACGGCTATACCCAGTTCAAGAAATACATCCAGAGCTTCCCGGACATCGCTGTGGTCTCCGACGGCGAGCAGAACTGGGCGGTGCACCGCTGAGGAGAAGTGTCTTCCGCTTCAGCCGGCAGAATCAAGAGATAAAAAAACCCGCTGCGCAACGGCAGCGGGATTTTTTATCGTCATTCGTTTCGAATTACTGGTTGTTCTTAGCCAGCTCAGCCAGGGTCTTGAAGCCCTCAGCATCGTTGACGGCCATGTCGGCCAGGACCTTGCGGTTAAGCTCGATGCCGGCAACCTTCAGACCGTGCATCATGCGGCTGTAGGAGAGACCGTTCAGTCTGGCTGCCGCGTTGATACGGGCGATCCAGAGCTGTCTGAACTGACGCTTTCTCTCTTTTCTGCCGGCATAGGCGCTGGTCAGCGCTCTCATGACGGACTGCTTCGCAATACGATACTGTTTGGATCTCGCTCCTCTGTAGCCCTTCGCGAGCTTCAGTACACGATTATGTTTTTTCTTGGCGTTAAGGCCACCTTTGATTCTTGCCATCTCAAATATCCTCCTTCTTCAATCCGGTCTTACAGATACGGTAAAATCTTCTTCATGTTCGCTGCGTTCGTCGGATCTGTGATGGCAGCCTTTCTCAGATTTCTCTTTCTCTTTGTCGACTTCTTGGTCAGGATGTGGCTCTTGTACGCTTTATTTCTCTTGAGCAGGCCGGTACCGGTCTTCGTGAAGCGTTTTGCTGCAGCTCTGCTTGTCTTCATTTTTGGCATGATGTGTTTCCTCCTTCTTATTCAGTTTACCGCTTACTTCTTCGACAGGAACATGGTCAGGAATCTGCCCTCCTGTTTGATCGCCTTCTCAACGGAGGCGATATCGGAGATCGCCTCGGCGAACTCCTCCAGGATGTGCCTGCTCTGCTGCATGTGCGCCATCTCTCTTCCGCGGAAGCGCAGGGAGACTTTGACTCTGTTCCCCTTCTCCAGGAACTTACGCGCGCTTGCAAGCTTGGTGTTAAGGTCGTTGCTGTCAATGTTTGGAGACATACGGACTTCTTTGATCTCGATGATCTTCTGCTTCCGTCTTGCTTCCTTTTCCTTGCGGGTCATCTCATAGCGGTATTTTCCATAATCAATGATCTTGCAGACCGGCGGCTTCGCTCCGGGAGCGATCTTTACAAGGTCTAAGTCCGCTTCTCTCGCGAGCCTCTGTGCCTCCTGCGCTGACATGATCCCAAGCTGTTCGCCATTCTCACCGATCAGACGCACCTCTCTGTCTCTGATCTGTTCATTAATCATTAAATCGCTAATTGTCTTACACCTCCATATCCCTCAAAACATTGACATCTGACAGGCAGCGGCACAGCCCTGCCCCGTCATAAAAGAAAAGGCGGATAACAAAGTTATCCACCGTCATTCCCGCACCCCGCAAAGCGGATGGGATCTGTATAAACCGCAGGTCACCTGTGTGCCTGGGTGAGAGTGGATACTCTGCTTTCCTGATATACCTCGAATAATCTACCATACTTTGCGGGGTGTGTCAACGAGAAATTTATTCTTCCGGCTTCACTTCCGGTGTCTCTTCCGGCTTCACTTCCGGTGTCTCTTCCGGCTTCTCTCCTGCTTCCGCTTCGCCTTCCTCGTCCATGGGGAAGCGGGAAGCCGCCTTCCGGGCCATGTAGCGCGCGTAGCGCTTAAGCAGTGCCGCACCCGAAGCCGCTGCCGCTGCTGCCATGCTGATCACGGCCATCGCCGCCGCTTTTTCTGCCTTTGTCAGTCTGCGCATAAACCCTCCTCCTTTTCCGTCAGATGTGCCCCATCAGCTTTTCCTTTGCCAGGGCAAAGATCTCCCGGACCACAAAATGGACCTGCATGACGGCGTCGGAGGACGCCGCGATCCCCTCCGGGTGTGCGTAGCCAAGCTTTCTCGCGAGGCCGACGGCGCGATAGATATGGAAGTTGTTCGATACGATCCCGGTGCGGGCGCTGCCGCAGCCGGTCAGCTGATCGGAAAAGACCAGGTTCTCCCTGGTCGAGACCGACCGGTCCTCCAGGACAAGGCGCTCCGGATCCACGCCCTGCTCCGTGAGCCAGCGGCGCATGCACTCCGCTTCGGAGATATCCTCCCCGTCCCCCTGTCCGCCGGACAGCACAAGCACGGCGTCCGGCATCTGCTCCGCGCAGGCAATGGCGCGGCGCAGCCTGTGCGTAAGCGCCCGGGACGCAGTCGTTCCCCTCACCTGCGCACCCAGCACGATCACATAATCCAGGTCGCCCTCCGCCTGGGCGCTCATCCCCGAAAAGACCTGAGCGCCGAAATACACGAACAGGGCGGCCGCGGCCGCCGTCAGGACGGCTGCGGCTGCCCCGCAGGCTGTCGCGATATGGCCGGGCATCCGGTGAAAATTGCGGATAAGCAGACCGATGCCGCCGAAGTACAGCGCGCAGGCGATCCAGATCCAGGCAAAGTCCGCCGTTATGCCGGCATACAGTGTGATCACGAGCCAGTAGACGAGCGCCGCTCCCGCGATCACAAACGCGGCCGTTTCCATGATCTTCCCTCCGGGAAAGGTCATCAGGCCGTTCTGCCGCAGCAGAATTTGTATTTCTTGCCGCTGCCGCAGGGGCACGGATCGTTGCGGCCGATCTTCTTGCCCTTGACGATCGTGTTCATCTTCTTCGCCTCAAGGTAAAGGGCTTTGCGCTTTTCCTCGTCAAAGATCGCTTCCCACGCCGGAAGGCCGTAGAGCCAGTCCGCCTTCGCGTCCACCATGTTCCGGTAGAGCTTTTCCTTGTCAAACCCAAGGTTGACGACGGTATCCTCGGTCATCTCCTCGATCGGGTTCGGCTCGACCAGGCTGTCATTGATGCCGTCCAGGAAACCCGTCATGATCTGAACAGAAACGCCGTAGTGCTCCGCGAGCTCCTTCACGGTACCGCTGACAACTTCGTCCGGCGCGGCCAGAAGCTTCTCGTAGATGCCCTTCTCCAGCTTAAAATACTCATCCCAGAACTGCTGCAGTTTCTTCTTGTCACCGGTCTGCGCGTACGCAGTCTCTCTCCACTCCTGTAATAATGCCATCTTTCCTTACCATCCTTTTTTATCAGATTTGTGACATTATACCCTATCCGTACGCGTTTTTCAATCCCTGCCGGTTCCGTCCCGCCCGGGCTCTTTCTCTCCGATCCGGCTGCGGATGACCTCGTCCATCTCTTCCTTTTCCCTGCCCAGCGCAAGGGCGAGCTCGGTAAACAGGCGGTTCTCCGCCGTCTTGAAATAGTGATCGTCCGTTGACGTTACCTTCCTTCCCAAGGCAAGACGGGCTTTTCTCCTTCTGTAGAGTGTATGAAGCAGCATCACCCAGCTGCGGCAGTCCGATGATCCCAGCGCTTCGCGGTAACAGTGCTCACGGGCTTTCTCGTCTCCTATCCGGAGTTCTCCCAGCTCCGGCATCGAATCGATGAGCGCCAGAGCCTCCTGCCGTGTCATGGCCAGACGCATCTCAACCTTCCGGTTGTCTACGGGCGTATAGATCGTGCTCCCCGGGGTCTCGGCGGGGGTGAGGCGGTAGTACAGCCTGCCCTTATCCGCGGCTGTAAAGCCCGGAGCCGTGATCTCCTCGACCCTGCACAATCCGGTATTTGCGTAATGTACATAATCTCCCACCTTAATCATTCCCGTTCCCTCCTTTTACCCGGAGTTTAACATAACGGACTCCGTCTTCGTAAGCATTTTTTTATTTTCATCCTGTTCTGCCGGGTGGTTATCTGGTATGATAAGGCTGTATTTTCACCTGATCGGGAGGTAGTTTTATGAATCCGAAAATCAGAAGAGGCATGGCCCTCGGCGGCGCGGTCGTGATCGTCCTTCTCTGGGTCCTCACCTTTATCTCCGCTGTGATCAACCGCGGAAAAGACACGGATCTGACCATGATCCTGCTGGTCGCGTCCGTTGTGGTCCCCTGCCTTCTTTATGTGTTTCTCCGCATTTCGGCCCGTCTCGGGAAGGGACAGGATGCAGGCAGTGACAGCAAAGAGAGAAACAGGGAGGACAGCGCCAGATGAGAATAGCAGCCGCTTTTTGCCTCCAGGCCTTCGCCATCCTTATCCTCGGCGCCGGGCTGTGCAGGCTGTTTGCACCGCGGCGGCCGCTTTCCTGGTCGCTCGCCGTGCCCTTCGGCTTCCTTGGCCTCTTTACGCTGACCGAGGTGCTCGCCCTGCCGCTCACGCTTCTCCAGGTGCCGCTCTCTGTCTTTACGTTCCTTCTGACCGTCTGCCTTCTGGCCGCAGCCGCAGTCATCCTTTTCCGCCGGCGCGCTGACATCAAAGCGATGTTCGTCCGGCTTCCGCGGCTGATCACAGCCCACGGCGCTGCCGGCCTTCTCATGGCGGCCGCTGCCGCGTTCCAGCTCTGGATCACCTTTGTCTACGTGGACTACAGTGTCGACGCCGGCTATTACGTGGGCAAGGCGGCGACAGACGCCTGGACGAACAGGATGGGGCTGTACGAGCCCACCACAGGAACAGCCCTGCGGTCGCTGAACCTTCGCTATCTGTTCTCCTGCTTCCCGGACTACAACGCCGCCATGGCTCAGCTGACCGGCGCGCCGGCCATCCTGCAGGCGAAAAAGATCATCCCGCTGATCGCGGTCGCGGTCTCACTCCTGATCTTCTACCGGATCGGCCTTAAGCTGTTTGCCCGGAACCCGAAGGCGGCGGGCCTGTTCGTCTTCTTCGTCTCGATCATCCGGTTCTGGTCCGGCACGCTCTTTACCGACGGCACCTTCTTCATCACGCGGACCTATGAGGGCAAGGCCCTGCTCGCCGGCGTCGTCATTCCGGCCGCGCTCTATGCCTTCCTGGTCCTCTTTGACGATCCGTCCCGGACAGAGCTGCGCTTTTTCCTGCTGGCCGCGTCCGTTTCCGGCATCTGCTTCTCCTCGACCTCACTGGTCCTGCTGCCCTTCCTTCTGGGCGCGGGAAGCGCGTCGCTGCTGCTGCGCCGCCGGAACAAAAAGGAACTGCTCTGGGCGGTCATCATCCTGCTGCCCGTGCTGTGCGCGCTGGGGATGTACGGCCTGTTCAAGCTGCACGTGCTCTCCGCCGCCATCCGCTGGTGATCTCACCCGCCGGTGATCCCATTCATGAAAGGAACCAATATGCCCGGTGTATCCGTTGAAGCCATGGGGCTTCACTTCATCCTCTGGGTGCTGCGCTACTACTGGTCCGGCATCCTCTATTTCCTCTTTTTTCCGGTATGCCTTCTGGTCCTGCTTATCCTGAAGAAAAAAGAGATCCACTTTTTCATCCCGTACCTTGCCGCCCTCACCCTGACGATCTACAATCCCTGGGTGATCAAGTACGTCTGGGTACATCTTCACTCCGACCAGATCTACTACCGCTTTCTTTGGATGCTCCCGGTGGGGATCGTCATCTCGGCCCTTGCCGTCGAACTGATCCGGCGGCTGCCCCGCACCTGGATGCGCGCCGTCGCCGCGGTACTGGCGGCCTTCATCCTCATCCGGAGCGGCAGCCCGGTCCTGGCGCTCCCCGATGCCCTCGCCCTCCCGGAAAACTTCCAGGACGTCCCGGACGACCTGGTGGAGCTCTGCCGGATGGTCCATGAGGACGCGGAGATCCCCGACCCCTGCATCATCGTCGACCAGCGGCTGCATTTCCTGGTGCGCCAGTACGATCCGTCCATCCGCATGGCCTTAAAGCGCGACTATTTCCTCTACTACAACGGCAGTCCCGTGACCAGCGTCAACGAAGACGCGAAAAGCTACCGCCGCCACCGCCGGCTGATGAACGCAGCTTTCTACGGCGAAGTAGACAACAAGAAATGGCTGAGAAAAGCAATGCGCCTGCGCCGCGTGCACTACATGGCAGTCCACCAGGACAACCCGGCCCAGGACATCTTCCTGGAGATCGGCTGCACCGAAGTAGGCCGCACAGGCGACTACATCCTCTACCGCACCTTCGTCGACCAGGTCACCCAGAAAACGCCGGCCGA
>CAMOKZ010000063.1 GCA_946618155.1 uncultured Lachnospiraceae bacterium
CAGTGGACCGCGTATTTCCCGCTGACCCAGGACGGGACCTACAAGGTGCACGCCGAAATGGAGGCCGGCCCGAACAGCGAGTGGGCGCAGGAAGCCTCCCTGGATGATCTCCTGGTCCTTCTCCCGGTGGAGATCGACCTTGGTGAGATCCGGGTAAAGAAGGGAAAAGAAGAAACCATCGACACGGCGCCTGCCATTCTGGCGGCGGCCCCCGGCATGCAGGGACTTTCCGTCAGCAGCGCCTCGGCATCGCCCTCCTCCGGGACGGAGAATGCGTCGGAGGTCTCCTCCTCCGGGACGCAGATCACGGTAAAGGGCGTGAAGAAGGGCGAGGACGCCCTGGAAGCTGTCGTGACCGACGGGCGGGGCAAGGTCTTTACCCTGACCGGCACGGTCCGCGTGGACCCCGCGTTCCCGCTCTGGCTGATCCCGGCCATCCTGGCCGGCGTCGCTGCCGCGGCGGGCCTGGTCGTTCTTGCCGGGAAGGGACGCAATGCCGTGCGCTACGTCCCCGGCCGCTTCCTGGTCGTGCTGCAGGACGACAGCAGGCCGGAGGTCTTTATTAAAGGAAGTCCGTCCTATCCGCGGGGGAGAAGCTTCTCCCTGTGGACCCTGGTGGAGACGGTGATCCGGCAGGCCGGCGAGCTCTCCGAGGAGGAGAAGGAGCTGGTCACCATGATCAAAAAACGCCGGGACGCGATCGCCGAGCGGATGATCGTCATCCAGAAGCCGGCGGACGTGACCAGGCCCGAGACCTATCACATGGTCTCGGCTGCGGAGATCAAGACTCTGCAGGTGGAAAACAAGATCTATGACGAGGAGCTGTTCAGCATCCGCGTTAAGTTTACGCCGGAGAACGCGAAAAAGCGGCCGGCGGGCAGATGACAGACAGGAAATACATTATGCTCAAAACACTGCTTTCCTACGTAAAAGAATACCGGAGAGCTTCTGTGCTGACGCCGGTGTGCATGGTGGGCGAGGTGATCATGGAAATGATCATCCCGCTCCTCATGGCATCCATCATCGACAAGGGCGTGAGCACGGGCGATCTGGATCACATCGGAAAAGTCGGGCTCGTGATGGTTGCCGCCGCCGGCCTCGGCCTTATCTTCGGCCTGCTGGGCGGCGTGCTCGGCGCCCGCGCGTCGACGGGCTTCGCGAAGAATCTCCGGAAGGGGATGTTCGACCACATCCAGACCTTTTCCTTTGCGAACATCGATCGGTTCAGCGTTGCCGGGCTTGTGACCCGGATGACGACGGATGTGACCAATCTGCAGAACGCTTACCAGATGATTCTGCGGATGTGCTTCCGCGCGCCGGCCAGCCTGATCGTCGCGATGACCATGGCTTTTATCATCAACGCGAGGCTCGCGGGGATCTACATGATCGCGGTCCTGTTCCTGGGCTGCTTTCTTTTTTTTATTGTGAGCAGGGCGACAAAGTACTTCTCGCGTGTCTTTGAAAAGTACGATGAGCTGAACGCGAGCGTGCAGGAAAACGTCACCGGGATCCGCGTCGTCAAGGCCTATGTCCGGGAGGAGTACGAGAACGATAAGTTCGCGAAGGCTGCCGCCAACCTGTACGGGATGTTCATGCGGGCGGAGCGAATCGTGGTGATGAACGGTCCGGTCATGACCCTGACGGTCTACACCTGCATCCTGCTGATCAGCTGGTTCGGCGCGAAGATGATCGTGGCGGGCAGCCTGACAACGGGGCAGATGATGAGCCTGCTGACCTACTGCATGAATATCCTGTCGAGCCTGATGATGCTCTCCATGATTTTTGTCATGCTGACGATGAGCGCAGCCAGCGGCCGGCGCATCGCCGAGGTCCTGAATGAGGAGAGTACGCTGAAGAATCCGGAGGCCCCCGTGACGGACGTCAGGGACGGCAGCATTGAGTTCAGGGACGTGATGTTCTCCTACAATAAGACGGCGGAAAGACCGGTGCTCGACCATGTCAGCCTGTCCATCCGCTCCGGAGAGACGATCGGGATCATCGGCGCGACCGGCAGCTCAAAATCCAGTCTGGTCAGCCTGATCAGCCGCCTCTATGACGTGACCGGCGGAAGTGTGCTGGTGGGCGGACGCGACGTGCGGGAGTACGATCTCGACACGCTGCGCCGCGCGGTCTCCGTGGTCCTGCAGAAGAATGTCCTCTTCTCCGGGACCATTCTGGAAAACCTGCGCTGGGGAGATGCAGACGCGTCGGACGAGGACTGCCGGGCGGCCTGCCGCACGGCCTGCGCGGACGAATTTATCGAGCGCCTGCCGGATGGCTATGAGACCTATGTCGAGCAGGGCGGAACAAACTTTTCCGGCGGGCAGAGGCAGCGCCTGTGCATCGCGAGGGCACTGCTCGGCAGACCGAAGATCCTGATCTTCGACGACAGCACAAGCGCCGTCGACACGGCGACGGACGCGAAGATCCGCAGGGCTCTGCGGGAGGATATCCCGGACACGACAAAGATCATCATCGCCCAGCGCATTTCCAGCGTGGAGCAGGCGGACCGGATCATCGTGATGGACGAGGGGCGTGTAAACGGGATGGGCACCCATGAGGAACTGCTCAGGACCAACGAGATCTATCGCGACGTCTATGAATCGCAGACCGGCGCGGAGGCGGACTTTGACGCGAAAGGAGGGGATGCGTGATGGCAGAGGGGAACCAGGCAGGAAAGCAGAACGTGCGCGAAGTGCGCGGCCCCGGCATGCGCGGCAGACGCGGCGCGCCGCTCCCGAAGCTGGAGCATCCCTGGGCGCTGTTCGGCAGGATCATGAAGTATGTGACAAAAGGCTACCTGCTCCGGTGTATCCTGGTCGCGGTACTGATCATCATCAGCGTGCTGGCGAGCGTACAGGGAACGCTGTTTACGAGGACACTGATCGACCGCCATATTATGCCGATGCTCGCTTCGGACAACCCCGATTTTTCCGGACTTGCCGCAGCAATCGGCCGCGTGGCCTGCTTCTACGGGCTAGGCGTGCTGAGCGCCTTCGGTTACCAGCGGCTCCTGATCGGGATCACCCAGGGAACGATGCGCAGGCTGCGCGTCGAAGTCTTCACCCACATGGAAAGTCTCCCGATCCGCTTTTTTGATACCCACTCCCACGGGGATATCATGTCGGTCTATACCAATGACATCGACACGCTCCGGCAGATGATCAGCCAGAGCATTCCCCAGATGATCAACAGCTGTTTCACCGTGGCCAGTGTCTTCATCTCCATGGTCCTGCTGAACATACCGCTGACTCTCCTGAGCCTGCTGATGGTCGGGATCTCGCTTTTCGCCGCGGGGAAATGCACGAAGATCAGCGGCCGTTACTTTGTCTCCCAGCAGGAAAACCTGGGCAGGGTGAACGGGTTTATCGAGGAAATGATGAACGGGCAGAAGGTGGTCAAGGTCTTCTGCCACGAGCAGGCCAATATGCGGGAGTTTGACGAACTGAATGAGGCGCTTTTTGTATCCGCGGACAAGGCGATCCGCTTCTCCAACGTGCTCGGCCCCATCAATTCCCAGATCGGCAACATCAGCTATGTGCTGTGCGCGGTGGCGGGCGGCGTTCTGGCCCTCTACGGCGTCGGCGGTTTTACCCTGGGTTCACTCGCGAGCTTCCTGACCTTCAACCGCAGTTTTTCCATGCCGGTGAGCCAGATCTCGATGCAGTTCGGCAGCATTATTATGGCGATGGCCGGCGCGGAACGCATCTTCCGGATGCTCGATGAGGAGCCGGAGACCGACAACGGCTATGTGACGCTGGTCAACGCGCGCGTGGAGAACGGGACCGTCAGGGAAGCAGGCGGGGAGCATACGGGCGTCTGGGCCTGGAAGCATACCCACCAGGCGACCGGGGAGACGGAATACAAGCTGCTGGAAGGCGACGTCGTGTTTGACGGGGTCGACTTCGGGTACGATCCGGAAAAGATCGTCCTGCATGATATCCGGATGTACGCGAAACCGGGCCAGAAGATCGCCTTTGTGGGCACGACCGGTGCCGGAAAGACCACGATCACAAACCTGATCAACCGGTTCTACGACATCCAGGACGGGAAGATCCGGTATGACGGAATCAACGTGAACAAGATCCGCAAGGCCGATCTGCGCAGGTCACTGGGCATGGTCCTGCAGGAGACGAACCTGTTTACCGGCACGGTGATGGAGAACATCCGGTTCGGCAAGCTTTCCGCGACCGACGAAGAGGTGATCGCGGCAGCAAAGCTGGCCAACGCGGACGGCTTTATCCGCCAGCTCCCGAAGGGCTATGACACGGTCCTTACCGCGAACGGCGGGAACCTGAGCCAGGGGCAGCGGCAGCTGCTCTCCATCGCGCGGGCAGCGGTGGCGGACCCGCCCGTCCTCATCCTCGATGAGGCGACCAGTTCGATCGATACGCGTACCGAGCGGATCGTGCAGGAGGGAATGGACCACCTGATGAAAGGGCGCACGACCTTCGTCATTGCCCACCGGCTCTCCACCGTGCGCAACAGCGACTGCATCATGGTCCTGGAGCAGGGCCGGATCATCGAGCGGGGAACGCATGATGAACTGCTGGAACAGAAGGGCAGGTACTGGCAGCTTTATACGGGAAACGCCGCCGGCTGAGGACCGGAGGGACCGGGAGCGGCAGGCTTTCCGGTTCCGCTTTTCTCAGAAAACTTTAATCTTTTTTTCATTGATTGGCATTGGGCGCAATGCTATACTCTGCTTGAACCTGCAGCGGGGCCAGGCGCTTTGATCAGCGTTTCGCGGGAGCGCCCGGAACCGGCATGACGGCGGGTAAGACGGAGTGAAGAAAGGAGATCTGGTGATGGGACTGGAAAAACTTGGTGAGACGCTCAGACGTCTCGGACAAGATACAAAGACAGGCGTCCAGAAGATGGGGGAGACCTATTCGGTGAACAACCGCATTTCTGAGGCGAAGAAAGAGCTGGAGAAGAGCTTTGCCGCTCTGGGCAGAGCAGTATTTGAAAAGGCCGGAGACACCGTACCGGAGGGCCTTGAGGACGCGTTCGGCGCCGTTAAGGCGGCTGCGGACAAGCTTGAGGAGCTCGGGGATGAACTGAGCAGGATCAAGGGCGTCGTGTACTGCCCCGAGTGCGGCAAGGAAGCCGTCAGGGGCGAGAAGTTCTGCTCCGCCTGCGGCGCTAAGCTCCCCGTTGAGGAAACGGCTGAGGCGGCAGAGCAGGTCGCCGAGGATGTCAAGCAGGCGGCCGAGAGCGCCGGCGAGGTCGTGGAGGATGTCGTGGACAAGGCGGCAGCTTTCCTCGGCAGCGTGGCCGGCAAGGCGGACGCGTTCATGAAGGGCCTCACCTCCCGCGCCCAGAAGGCGGCGGAGGATGCAGAAGAAGCAGCCGGTGAAGCCGCGGAGGCAGCCGGTGAGGCTGCGGAGGAAGCCGCGGAGACCGTCGGCGAGGCAGCAGAGGAAGCCGCGGAAGCGGCCGGCGAGGCTGCAGGGGAAGCGGCTGAGGCAGTCGGCGAGGCTGCAGAAGAAGCAGCGGAAGCAGTCGGCGAGGCAGCGGAGGAAGCCGCAGAGACGGCCGGAGAGTGCTGCTGTGCAGCGGCGGAAGCAGCCGGCGAGGCAGCAGAGGAAGCCGCCGAAGAGTGCGGCGGCCAGGAAGGCGGGGATACGCCCCACGCGGAGGCGTGACCCGGCAAGAACGCTGAAGCGTTCCTGAACGTAAGCACATAACGAAAGAGAACAATGGCACTGTGCCGCACCGGGGGCGATGCCCCTGATGCGGCACAGCTATGGAAAGGTACCGCAATGAGCTGGAAAAATCCCGAAGAACTGGCAAACCTGGTGGCGGCGGTCATGGAGAGCTATGATCAGCATCCCGTGATCAACAACATCGGCGTAGAAAACAGACTGAACAAGAGTGAGATCATCGATCTGCTCGAGGAGATCCGCTGCGTGGTCTTCCCGGGCTTTTTTGAGGCGAAGCATCTGAACGGAGCCTCGGTCTCCTATCATCTCGGCGAAGTCCTGGAGGATATTCATTTCCGGCTGCAGCGGCAGATCGTGAAGGCATTCCACCACGGCAAAGAGGTGCCGGACACCCTTCCGGAGGACCCGGAGGCGAAAGCGGACGAGATCGCCCGCGCCTTCCTCTGCCGCATCCCGGATATGCGCAGCGTCCTGGCAACGGATGTGCAGGCCGCCTACGACGGCGACCCGGCCGCCTTCAATACGGATGAGACGATCTTTTCCTACCCGGGCGTGTTCGCGATCAGCGTGAACCGGATCGCCCACGAGCTGCACGTCCTCGGCGTGCCGATGATCCCCCGTATGATGACGGAGTACGCCCACAGCCTGACGGGTATCGATATCCACCCCGGCGCCACCATCGGCCGCTATTTCTTTATCGACCACGGGACCGGCGTCGTCGTCGGCGAGACCACCGAGATCGGGAACGGCGTGAAGATCTACCAGGGCGTCACCCTCGGCGCGCTTTCCACCAGGGGCGGACAGTCCCTGCGCAACAAAAAGAGACATCCCACCCTGGAGGACAATGTGACGGTCTACGCCGGCGCATCCATCCTGGGCGGCGAGACCGTGATCGGCGAGGGCGCCGTGATCGGCTCCAACGTCTTCATCACCTCCTCTGTCCCGAAGGGGACGAAGGTGAGCATCAAGAACCCGGACCTGCAGTTCCTGGAGCCGGGCAAAAAGAGCAGCCCTGTCACCGAGCTGGAGCAGGAAGGCTTCCGGAGGTGGAAGGAATGAGGATGGAACCGATCATACTTGCCTCGGCCTCGCCGCGGCGCGCACAGCTTCTTGACCAGATCGGCATTCCCTACCGCGTGGTGGTGAGCGGCGAGGCGGAGCATACCGGGCAGACGGATCCCGCCGCCGTGGTGCGCGAACTCTCCGCGCAGAAGGCCGGCCATGTGGCCGCCGGCATTTCCTCCGGCGTTGTCCTCGGCGCGGACACCGTTGTCGCGAAGGACGGCATGATCCTGGGCAAACCGGCGGACAGGCAGCAGGCAAAGGAAATGCTGCAGGAGCTTTCCGGCGGCTGGCACAGTGTCTGCACCGGCGTGACGATCATCCTGAAACAGGACGGGGAGGAGCGCGTCCATACCTTCAGCTGCGAGACGGGCGTGAAGGTGCATGAGCTTTCCGATGCGGAGATCGAAGCCTATCTGGATACCGGAGACCCCTTCGACAAGGCCGGCGCATACGGCATTCAGGGCCCCTTCGGCGCTCATGTGGACGAGATCAGGGGCGATTACAACAACGTGGTCGGCCTGCCGCTGGCCGCGGTCTACCTGGCCCTGAAAGACCTCGGTGTGCTGAAGATATAAGAAAAAGAGGACCGGGCTGCCGGCCATGACACAGCCGGCAGGACACAGTCCGTTCACAGAAGAAACACAAAAACGCCACTTTTGCTTCACGATTCGTTCAAGATCGCATGGTATAACAGGTACAGTCAGAAGGAAACAGAGCTGACGTAAAGTTACAGAACCGGCGATTTGAGCATCCCCGGAGGGGGCTGCATCGGATACAGTAAGCAAGGAGGCGTTTTTTATGTTAAAGAAAAAGATAGCAGCACTTATGTTAGGTACAGCGGTAGCAGCAACAGGAATCGGCGCAGCGTGCGGCATCGGGTTTGCCGGTGAGGAGAGCGCGTCGGCGTCCGTGGCGGCCACTGCGGCCGAGGCGGACGGAAAGGTAGCGGTGGAGACCGCGGATCTGGAAAGTACGGATATTCCGGATTTCTCCTACGCGAATGTGGCGGATCTGGCGGAGGCGTCCATGCCGTCCATCGTCGCGATCACGAACAAGTCGGTGCAGGAAGTGCAGAGCTACTTCCGCGGGCAGACCTTCCAGTATGAGAGCGAGAGCGCGGGTTCCGGCATCATCGTCGGGAAAAATGAGGAGGAACTGCTGATCTGCACGAACAACCATGTGGTTGAGGACGCCGAGGAGATCACGGTCAGCTTCATCGATGAGACTTCCGCAAAGGCAACCCTCAAGGGTATGGATCCCGACAATGACCTGGCGGTCGTCGCCGTGGAGATGAGCGAGATCGGGGAAGAGACCCTGGACGCCATCCGCGTTGCTCAGATGGGCAGCTCCGATGACCTGCGGGTCGGCGAGCAGGTGGTGGCGATCGGGAATGCCCTGGGTTACGGCCAGTCCGTGACCACCGGCATCCTGAGCGCGAAGGACCGTGAGATCACCGTCTGGGACGGCTACAGCGAGCTGACCTACAGCGATCTGCTGCAGACCGATGCGGCGATCAACCCCGGCAATAGCGGCGGCGCCCTGTTCAATATGGAAGGCGAACTGGTCGGCATAAACTCCGCGAAGGCTTCGGAGAGCGGCGTTGAGGGCATGGGCTACGCCATCCCGATCAGCAAGGCTGAGCCGATCTTGCAGGAGCTGATGACCAAGGAGACCAGGACTCTCGTGGATGAAGACCAGATCGGCTATATCGGCATCAGCGGCGAGAGCGTACCTTCCCAGGTGACCCTGATGTACGGCATCCCGGAAGGCATCTACGTGGAGATGGTGGGCAGCGGTTCCCCGGCTGAGCAGGCGGGCCTTGCCGAGGGCGATATCATCACGGCGTTCGACGGCGTTTCAGTGAAGTCCATGCGTGACCTGCAGAAACGGCTGCAGTACTACAGCGCGGGCGAGACCGTGGAGATGACGGTACAGTCCTCTGCCGGCGGCGCCTACACGGAAGAGACGCTGGAGATCACGCTGGGCCTGCGCAGTGATTACGAATAAAACAGAATGATAACGGACGGAGAGAAGTCTTCTTTACGCGCAGAAGGCGCCGCGGCACAGGGCCGCGGCGCCTTTGTCAGCTTTACTTTGCCCCGTGGATATGATAGAATCGATTAACCCGCAGACCGCGGTAAACGGCTGCGGGCGGTCGGATTCGTTCACTACGCGGTCAGGACAGGAGAGTATGACACAGATCATGGATTTTCTGCGGGAATTTACATTTGCTTCCGTTGCTGCCAGGCTCTTTCTGGCCATGGCGGCAGGCGGCGCGATCGGCTGGGGACGCTCCAGACGCCGTAAGGCGGCGGGACTGCGTACCTTTATGCTTGTGAGCACAGGCGCTGCGCTGGCCGTTATTCTCTCTGTCTATGAGTACGAAATGCTCGGGACGATATGGGCGGACGCAGTCGCTGCAGTCGGCATGAAATTCGACGCTTCCCGCTTTGCGGCACAGGCGGTGGGCGGTATCGGCTTCCTGGCCGCGGGCACGATCATCAAGACGTCCGACCAGCTGGTGGAGGGACTGACGACCGCGACAGGCCTGTTTGCCGCCACATGTCTCGGCATGGCGGCCGGGGCAGGGTATCTGGAACTTGTCATTCCGGCAACGGCCATTATCATCTTTACGCTGACCGTCCTCCACCCGGCGGAGCTGGAGTTCAGGCGCCGCACCAGGATCATTTCGGTCTTCGTCACCTACGAAAAGGGCAGGGACATTGCCGTGATCATGCAGGCGGTCAATGATCACGGCGCGCAGATCATCGAAGTCCAGACAGACAAAAGAGGGAAAAAGCACACGGCGGTCATCGGAATCCGGCTGGCAAAAGAGAAGACTTCCCACTCGCAGATGCTTTCTACGATCGCCACGCTGCCCTGCGTCAGTTCCGTCGAGGAAATGGTTCCCTGAGACGGGCGGAGGTATAGTATATGCTGCCTTTTTTTAACAGATTTCGGGATATCACGATGGGCTCTGTGATTATCCGCATGATCCTATCCTGCCTGTGCGGCGCGCTGGTCGGCATTGAACGCTCTTATCACAACCGTGCCGCGGGGTTCAGGACCCATATGCTGGTCTGCGTCGGCGCGTCGATCGCCTCCCTGACGGGAATCTTCCTGTATGTGAAGCTGCTTCTCCCGGCGGATATTTCCAGGATCGGCGCCTCCATCATCACCGGCCTCGGCTTCATCGGCGCCGGGACGATCTTTATCTCCGGCAAGGATACGGTCAAAGGCCTGACGACGGCTGCGGGCATGTGGACATCCGGCATCATCGGCCTGGCGATCGGCGCGGGGTTTTACGAGGGCGGCCTGCTCGGGACTTTTCTCGTGCTGATGGCGGAGACGTTTTTCTTCGGCCTGCTCAAAAATGTCGGCCAGCTTGAAGATTTCAAGATGGTCGTTCATTTCACGGACACGGAGGCGCTGGATACGACCATGCGCTACCTGAAGGACCTGAAGATGCGCGTGAAAAATCTGCAGATCGAGGCTGAGGAGGATGAGGAGGGCATGGTCTATTCCGCCATCTTGAGCATCCGGCCATACAAAAAGGTCGATATGGAACAGGTGGCGGCGCATATCTGCGCCATTCCCAGAGTACTTGGCGCGCACCAGTTTGATTAACGATACGGGAAAGGAAAGAATACAATGGAAACATACAGAACAAGAGGAACCTGTTCAAGACAGATCACCTTTGACGTGCAGGACGGA
>CAMOKZ010000064.1 GCA_946618155.1 uncultured Lachnospiraceae bacterium
GCAGAAGAAAGCGGGGGCGCCGCCCTGCATTCCGGCCTCTGCGCAGGGCTTTTCCCCGCCTCCGAGATCGAAACACAGCGCAGCGTCCCCGCCTGCGCACTTGCTTTTGAATTTCAGGACTACCCGGACGCGCCGGGCGGCCATGGGTTCCCCTATCGCACCGCCCGCGCCGGGGAGACCGTCTCCCGCCGCATCCGCTGGTGCTTCAAGCCCTGACCTACTTCCAGTAGACCGTGATCAGCCGGAAATCATCGTCCGTATTGTAGCGGTAATTCCAGCTGTATACCCCGTTGATCTCCATCAGGTACTGGCCCGCGTCGTCCAGCATGCCCTCCTCGAAGAGCGCGCGCTTCGCGCTCTCGTAGGCCTCGTCGCTGCCGAACTTCGCAATAAACCAGCTCCGGTCCTCCCACACCGATGTCATCATGGCGTCGTGAAGGGTCTGCCAGTCAAAGACATCGTAGTACATCCCGTTTAGCCGGTAATAGTCGTAGCTGGTATCCGTGCAGGCGGGCAGGGGGACGTCGGTTTTCGGGATATGGCGCCGGTAAATGTCCTCATCCGTACAGCACAGATAGGTATAGCTCGTCGCGTTCAGGTGCATCCCGTCCATCTGGTTGGCAAAGACGGGATCGCCCCAGGTCACGTCCACATGATAATAATTCTCCCCGATGCGGACGATATTCCACCCGTGGTCGCCGCCGTCGGTGGTGGACCCGGTCACGTAGGTGCAGAACATGCCCATCCGGTGCAGGATATACTGGAAAGCCTTCGCGTATCCCGCGCAGACAGACCGGTGGCCGAGCAGAACGCTCTGGATGTTCTGGTTGTTCGGGCTGGCGCTGTCGTAATCAGTATTGTCGATCAGGTACTCATAGACATACTTGATCTTCTCATACTCGGAAGCGCCCTCCGGCACTCCGGCAATGATCGCGTCCGCCGCCTCCTCAAGCCTTGCCCGCAGCGCGTCCCGGTTCTGCTTTTCGACCGTGGTCGTAATGCTGTAGCTGACCACCTTTCCGCTCAGTCCGGATTCCTGTACCTGGACGGAGTCCCCGATCCAGAAAAACTCGGGGTGGTCATTGATCACCGAGAAATAGACGGTCCAGAACTGCTCTGTGGGCAGCCCTGCGTAAAGCTCGGCGCTGTCTTCATAATTCTTTATCCGCTGGTACAGCTCCCGGTAGGTCTCATTGTCCTCGCTCGGCAGGTGATCAAAGTAATACTCCTCCACGCCGCCGTTGTCCCAGGTGGTATCCCCCAGCTGATAAAAGGGGCTTTCCACAACGCCGGAGCGCACCAGCGTCCGGTTCATCATGCCGCAGCCGCCGGCAGAATATGCCGTCAGCGCAGCCAGGAGCAGGACGCCCGCCAGTCTTGCCGCATTCTTTCTCAACTCATCCCTCACTTCTTCCACTTTTCGATCAGCGCCTCGATCTCCATCGCCATATCGGCCATCTCCTGCGCGCCCGCATTCTCCCGGGCACGGATAAGCTCCATCAGGCGAAGGCCGGCGTCCAGAAGGCCGGTAAAGACAATACCCGGCTTTCCGGCGCGTGCCTGCACCGTGCTGACCTTCTTTTCTTTCTTCTTTCCCTTCTTTTCGCTGCGCTCCCGGCCGGCGGCCTCTGCGGCAGTCTCTCTTTCTCCCGCGGCTCTGCCTTTTTCTTCCGCTCCGGACGTTTCTTTCCGGATCGGGACAGGCTGCGCTTCCACCTCGTATACGCCGGCGGCAAGGTCAAACCTTGTCCCGGAATAGGGCGCGTCCGCGTCGAGGCCGAGCTCGTTCCTGAGCCTGTCTCTGAAGATCACACAGACCTCGTCGTCCCCGTGGGTGACGAACACCTTCTGCGGACGGTTTTTCAGCGCGCCGATCCACCGCATCAGGCCCTCGTTATCCGCATGGCCGCTCACGCCGGGCAGCTGCAGCACCCGCGCGCGCACCTCGATCTCCTCACCGAAGAGTTTGACCTCCTCAGCCCCTTCCAGGAGCAGGCGGCCGAGGGTACCCTCCGCCTGGTAGCCCACAAACAGGATCGTAGACTCCTCCCGCCAGAGATTGTGTTTGAGGTGATGCTTGATCCTGCCCGCGTCGCACATGCCGCTGGCGGAAATGATCACCTTCGGCCGTGTATCGTCATTGATCCTTTTTGACTCCTCGCTGGTGACGGAGGTCCGCAGGCCTGCAAAACCGATGGGATTGACGCCGCTCGCCAGAAGAGCCTTCGCCTCGTCGTCGAAGTCGCTGTACATCCTCTCCTGGAAGATCCCGGTCGCTTCCACGGCCAGGGGGCTGTCCACATAGACCTCGAACCCGTCATGCCCGCTGATCATCTTCTGGTCGATGATCTGCCGGATGAAATAGAGCATCTCCTGCGTCCTGCCGATGGCAAACGAGGGGATGACCACATTGCCGCCCTGATCGAAGGTCGTCTGCATCACCTCGGCAAGAGCCGCGGCATAGTCCGCCGGCTTCTCGTGGCTGCGGTCGCCGTAGGTGGATTCCATGATCACATAGTCCGCCTCCTCGGGCAGCGTGGGATCATTGATCAGGGGCTGGCCCGTATTGCCGATATCGCCGGAGAAGATCAGCTTCTTCTCCACGTCATTCTCCCGGACCCACACCTCGATGGATGCGGAGCCCAGCAGATGGCCGGCGTCGATAAAGCGGACGCGGATCCCCTCCGCGATCATGGTCTCCCGCCCGTAGGGCACCTCGACAAAGCAGCGGATGGCCGCCTCGGCGTCCGCCGTCGTATACAGGGGCTCCTCCAGCTCTCTGCCCGCGCGCATGGCCTTGCGGTTTCTCCACTCCGCCTCAAACTCCTGAATGTGCGCGCTGTCAAGGAGCATGATGCGGCCCAGCGCCGCGGTGCCTCCCGTGGCGAAGATCTGCCCCTGGAACCCTTCCTTGCACAGCAGGGGAAGTTTTCCGGAATGGTCCATGTGCGCGTGGGTCAGCAGGACCATGTCGACCTGCGATGCCGGCAGGGGAAGCGGCTTATTCTCAAACACGTCGACGCCCTGCTCCATCCCGCAGTCGATCAGGATATTCTTCCCGCATGCCTCCAGTAAATAACAGCTGCCCGTCACCTCATGGGTGGCGCCCAGAAATGTAAGCTTCATGATCAGCGGCCTCCTTTTCGGAAAACAGACAATACCTTCCTTAACTATTATTTTATCCCAGTCACAGCCGTTAGGCAAGACTCCCCGCTTTTGGTACTCTTCTGATGTTCTTCTGCAGCCGGGTGTGGTATACTGTTTTCGCGCGAGCGCAGATCCCGCAAGCGCACATCTGGTACGGAGGTTTTATTTTATGAAAAAGATCGTCCTGACCGGCGGCGGCACCGCCGGCCACGTTACGCCCAATATCGCCCTGCTTCCCCGGCTTCGGGAGCTCGGCTACGACATCATCTACATCGGCTCCTACGACGGAATTGAAAAGCAGCTCATCCAGGCCCAGAATATCCCCTACTACGGCATCTCCGCCGGAAAGCTGCGCCGGTACTTCTCCTGGGAGAACTTTACCGATCCCTTCCGTGTCATTAAGGGATACGGACAGGCCCACGCCATCCTGCGGAAGTATTCTCCGGACGTCGTCTTCTCCAAGGGCGGCTTCGTCTCCGTCCCTGTGGTGACGGCGGCCGGACAGCTGCATATCCCGACCATCATCCATGAGTCGGATATGACGCCCGGACTGGCCAATAAGCTGGCCATCCCGTCGGCGACCAAAGTCTGCTGCAATTTCCCCGAGACCATGCAGTACCTGCCCGCGGAAAAGGCAGTTCTTTCCGGCTCGCCGATCCGCCAGGAGCTGCTTGCCGGCGACCGGAAAGCCGCCATGGAATTCTGCGGGTTCACGGAGGATAAGCCAGTCCTTCTCATCATCGGCGGAAGCCTCGGCTCCGTCGCCGTCAATACCGCCGTCCGCGGTATCCTGCCCAGGCTCCTTGACCGGTTCCAGGTCATCCACCTGTGCGGGAAGGGCAACCTGGACGAGTCCCTCAGGGGAACGAAAGGCTATGTCCAGTACGAATATATCCAGGAGGAGCTGCCGGACCTGTTCGCCCTCGCGGATATCGTGATCTCCAGAGCCGGCGCCAACGCCATCTGCGAGCTGCTCGCCCTGCGCAAGCCCTCCATCCTGATCCCGCTGCCCGCCTCCGCGAGCCGCGGCGACCAGATCCTGAACGCCCGCTCCTTCGCGTCCCAGGGTTTCTCCGTGATGCTCGAGGAGGAAAAGATCACCCCGGACGTCCTGTATGACGCCGTGTCCGATCTTTACCGGAAACGGCACACCTACATCGAGGCCATGAACAACAGCAGCCAGAGCGACGCGATCTCCATCATCACCGATCTGATTGAAAAAGCCTCCGGGAAGTGACCCCGGAGGCTTTGCCTCTTCTTATCCTGTTTTTTCTCAGTGGAACAGGCCGAGGATCTCTTCCTTATCTTCAGCCGTGAGCGTACCCGGTTCCCAGGTCATGTGGATCTTCTTCACATCGCCCTTCCAGCGGGGGATCAGATGCATATGGAAATGAAAGACCGTCTGCCCGGCCGGTTCGCCGTTGTTCTGCAGAACGTTGAGGCCGTCGCAGGAAAGGCCTTCCGCAAGCACCGTTCCCACTTTCTTGGCCACCTTCATCGCCTTTGCCGCCACTTCCTCCGGCAGTTCAAACAGGTTCGCCGCGTGCTGCTTCGGCAGGATCAGCGCATGTCCCTTCGCAGCCGGGTTGAGATCCAGAATGACCCTGAAGTCCTCATCCTCGTAGAGTGTCGCGGAGGGGATATCCCCGTTTGCAATTTTACAGAAAATGCAGTTGTCGTCTCTCATTTCATGCTCCTTCCCTGTCGTTGATTTCTATGTTTCGCTATTGCGGCTGCCCGCATGATCACCATCAGGATGATTCCGCCCGCGAGCCCGCCGATATGGGCGGCATTGTCGGTCCCCGCCTGGGTAAAGCCCTGTGCCACAGACAGGACAGCCAGAAGGGCAAACCGCCGCACCAGACTTCCCGCGCCGATCCTGCGCGCGCCTGCCATCAGCACCAGCATTGCGCCGATCAGGGCAAACACACAGCCGGAAGCGCCCTCGGAGAAGGCAAAGCGGCCGGTACGCAGCTCCCACCACATGGAGCACAGGTTACCCAGCAGTCCGCCGCCCAGACAGACCACCAGATACCGGACCGGTCCGACGGCGGTCTCTACCATATCTCCGATGAACAGCATGCAGATCATGTTGTTCGCCAGATGGGCGAGGCCGAAGTGCAGGAACATCGCCGTCACAAGACGGTAGTACTGTCCTTCCAGGATATACGGCGTATAGGCCGTTCCCAGGCGCATCAGCGTCTGCGTCCCGGTGATCCTTTCCGACGCGGCCGCGATGATAAAGACGAGGATGTTGACGGCCACAATGATCAGGTTTGCCTTTTTCCTTGTCCGCAGGAACGCCAGCAGCTCATCCGCCATGCTGTTTCTGTTCTCCATCGCTTACGCTCCGGCCGAAGCCATGGCCGGGCGCAGAACGATCACCTGCTCATCCGGCAGGCAGTCCGTATCCAGCCCCGAGGTCTCCAGGCACACCGCACTGTCCCGGCGCTCCAGGAATTCACCTACCGTCGAGATAACCGCAAATCCGGTCCCGAGCCCGTCATCCCTGAAGTGCATGGGAACAACGTGGCGGGGCGTAAGTTTGTCGACCAGCGCCGAGGCCTGCGCCCCGTCGATGGTAAAATGCCCGCCGACCGGGATAAGCAGAAGGTCAAGGTCTTTGAGCTTCCCTGCCTGCTCTTCGGTAAGTCCGCAGCCAAGGTCCCCCAGGTGCGCCATGCGGAAACCCGCGGTCTCGATCAGGAAGATCGCGTTGCCGCCCCGCAGGGCTCCCTGCTGATCATCATGCCAGGTGTCGATCCGGGTGACGGTGAAGGGACAGGCCGGCGCCTGCGCGGAATCGCGAAGCGTCACATTGCCCCGGGCGTTGTGGTCAAAATGTTCATGGCTGCACAGGACAAGATCCGCCGTCTCCCGCACAGGCCCAAGGCCCGGCACGCTGCCGTCCTCATAGGGATCCGTTACGATGACATAACCGTCCTGTTCCAGCCGGAAACAAGAGTGTCCGATCCATACTATTTTCATCACTGCCTCCTTCCTGTCGGTTGGTGACATCATAGCACAGATCCGGGCTCCAGGCAACGCGCCGTGTCCTCCGGAGCATGGTAGGAAAACACGACTCTTCCCGCCTCCTGACCCCCGTCCAGGATGAAGGCTTCCCCGCTGCGGCAAAGGCGCAGCCGCTTTCTCGGCGCCCCGTCCGCGCCAAACAGTTTGATGGTTTTCGATGTGTTATGCAGGGCAAGGCCGCGCCGGGAGCGCCTGAACCGGATCTTCCTCAGTTCCTCCGGATCCGCTCCCGGCAGGAACGTCACCGCGTCCATGCCGAACCGGGAGGGCTCCAGCGAGGAGTCAAACACCGCGTCCTCCGCCTCCTCCTCGTCCTCATACCGCCACTGGAGCAGGCCGCTCCCGGCCGGAGCGCCTCTTCTTCCCTTCAGCAGGGCAATGAGGGCAAGGACCGCCCCGCCTGCCGCTGCGCCCGCCAGGGCGCCGAGCAGAAGGGACAGGCTGCCGAATACGGCTTCAACGCGAACCTCGACCATCCGCTGTGCCTGCTGCCCGCTCTCATCATCCACCGCCGTTACCAGGAAATGCTGGGTACCGTTCTTTTTCCCGGTCACGAGAAGGACATCGCCGCGGGTCTCCGTCTTTACGCAGACTGGCTCCAGCGGATCTGCCGGCGCCGTCTCATAGCGCAGCGCGCCGGTGTCCGGTCCTGCCTCAAACAGGTCGGAAAGACGGAGCTTTCCGGAAAGCCGGTCCGCGAAAAGCCCGCCAAGCTTTACGACCGCCTGTCCTTCCCCGGCCTTTACCCGGGGCGGCGGCGCAGTCTCCGGCTCTGTCTCTTTTTCTGTGCTGATCTCTCCCGCAGCCTGCACCTCGGGAGATTCTCTCCGGACCCGGCTGCTCTCGGCCACGGCCCGCAGGGAATACAGCTTCCCCGGCTCCAGGGGGATCTTTGCCCGGAAGGCAGTTCCTTCGGCCTCCATATCGAAGCGGTCCTGCTTCCCCTGCGCATCTGTCACTTCGACATACGCCGATGTAAACTGGGCGTAAAAATCAGGGTCCGTGACCGCCTCCCCGTCGTGGGAGAACCATGCCCGCAGGACAGCCCTGCAGTCTTCGCCCCGCCCTTTTACCTGCAGGGCGGCTTCCAGCTCGGCGTCATAGCTGCAGATCAGGCTGAGGTGCAGTGTGCAGGGAGCCTGTGTCTGCACGGCCGCCCTCCAGGTACCCTGCTTCGGGGCGATCAGCTTCAGGACGCTGCAGCCGCCGCAGCTGCGCAGCAGGGCGGCCCCGTCACCGCCGGTCGCTGTTTCTTTTCCCTCCGGGTCATACAGCCTGATCTCCGGCGCCTCCCCGGTCTCCCCGCCGGTCTCCCAGGCGATCACCGCGTCGGCTTCCATCACGCTGCCATCAGGAATATCGATATCAAAATAGCTTTCCCTGCCTTCTCCGTCTGTCCGGACATCGGGCAAGGTACGAACCAATGAGTCGATATGATCCGCGAAGATCTCCTGGAAGATCCCCGGAAGTTCCCGGGCATGCCGCGTCTCCCTGCAGGTGCCGCCGGTCTCTCCGGCCAGCTCCTCCAGCAGGGCCATGTCCGGCCCGGCATCCGCTGTACTGTCTGCCGCGCCGTCTTCCGCGCTTTCTGCCGCGCCGTTCAGGCCGATGCAGCAGATCGTGATGTTCTTTTCCGCCGCAAGAAAAGCCGCCCTGCCCGAAAGCGCCCGGTTCTCCTCCTCCTCAGGGTCCACCCTGCCGTTGTTGTCCAGGTCTATCCTGCCGTCCGTAAAAAAGACGACCATCCGGTCCCTGCCCGGGGCGTCCGTTTCTCCCTCTTCCTGTCCGGGGAACATCTCCACCGCGGTCTCCAGGGCCTCGCCGATGTTCGTATCCCCGGTGTAGGCACCGGTTCCCTGCGCCTTCTTTTCCCGGAGGGCAGCGAGGATGCTCTCCCTCTCACCCGTAAGCGGCATCACCGTTTCGACCTGTGAGGAAAAAGTGACCAGGCCTGCCATCGCGTCCTCCTGCAGCATGGAGGCAAAGAGCGCCGCGCCGTCGATTGCGGTCATATCGGGATCTGCCGATCTCATTGAGCCGCTCGTATCCAGAACGATCACGGCGTCCATGCCCTGCGCAGCCGCAGACGTGACCGTGCAAAGTGCAGAAAAAAGCACCGCGCATGCTGCGGCGGCCAGACATTTCCCCCTCCCGTCCATCTTGTTTCTCCTTTCTAGCGCTGACTGATATTCAGCTGATATTCCACGTCCGCGAAGGTCACCCTGTCGCCGTTTTCCAGCGGGACCTCCCGGTTTGGCGTGATCCGCTTGCCGTTTACGAAGGTCCCGTTCAGCGAATTTAAGTCTGTCAGAGTGATCCGGCTGCCCTCCGCGCGGATCCTTGCGTGCAGTCTGCTCACCGACCGTCCCTGCAGGATAAAATCCGCTTCCCTGCTTGAGCCGATCAGGATCAGTTCCCTGTCGATCTCCACATCCTCGGCGCTGCCGAGGCTGATCAGGCGTCTTCGCATCGTATCCTGGTCCGGACCGGCAAACAAAAGCCTGGTATAGACTTCCTCATCGTCGTCCGCCTTCGCCGTATTCGCCGCATTCGTCCCTTCACCTGCCTCCCCGAAGGCGTCGGCGAGACGCTCCTGCGGGGTAAGCCCTGGACGGGATGGCATGTTCTCCCCGGCAGAGGAAAAGTCCGGCCCGCGGCCGCTGCGGGAACCGGCAGCCCCTTCCGGAAGAAATCCCGGGGACGGCCCGGCACCCTCCAGCAGACTGCGGGCGCACACCGTAATCACGACGACCACAAGGAAGGAAAGTCCGCCCACCTGCATGGGGTCCGGATCGCCCAGAAGAAGAATGAGCACAAAGGCGGCCGCTGCCGCTGTACATAGGAGCAGCAGCGCCAGGAGCCTGACGATCCCCGCCGTCTTCTTTTCTCTCTTTCCCAATTCTGCCCCCTCCTTCCGGCTTTCCTCCCGGACAGTCTGCTTTCCTTTACCGTTCTCTTTTCCCCTGCCCGGTACGCTGTCTGCGGGCTCCCGCTTCCCGCGGGCAGTCATTTTCTTTGCCGTTCCATCTCTGCGCGTATCTTCCCGCATCTCTTCCCGCTCTTTTTCCTGCGCCTCCTCCAGCATCTGCGTCACCTCGCGCACCGCGGCCGCAAGGCTGGCGTTGCCTGCTGAGACAAGAGCAAAGAACCGGTACCCCGCCTTTGTGGCGGGCGCATCCGCGTGGTCGATCCTGCGCAGGAGGAATTCCGCCAGCAGCAGGCCTCCGCGCCCGGCTTCCTCGTCAGCCTCCTCCCCGGGAAGGCAGACAAAATACCACGCCCCCTTTTCCCGGTCATTGAAGATATATTCCGGCGCCAGCAGAAGGTCCTGCGGCAGCAGAAGATACGGCCTGCAGCGCAGGAAAACATCCAGCATGCCGCGGAACAGAGAACGCAGATCCCCGCTGCCCATCCTGCGTTTTTCGTACAGGGAAAACAGCGGGGAGAGAAAGGAAATATCATAGGAATACACCCTGCCGGACCCGGCCGTATCTGCCCTGACCGGCAAAAGCCCCTCTATGCTGTTCTCCTGCATCATCCGCAGCGCGTACCCCTGCCCGCCTCCGGGCGAAGGAGTGACCTGCAGAAAACTCTTTTCAAATGATCTCCGATAGGAAATCTCCATATTATCTCCTCACCTTACTGCTGCCGGGTATTCCTCACGGCTCCCGGCCCTTTGCGAGAGCCTTAAGTCCCCTGCCCCGGCGGATGAGCTTCCCCGGCCGTATGATGCGGTGCGTCCACGTCTTTCCGATGGAGAGCGTTCCCCCTTTTAAAAAGAGGGCAGCGCCGGGCACCTGCATGCTGCCGGAAAAAGAGGCCGTCACCGCGTCCTCCCCGGCCTGAACGGTGAGCGCGCGCTGCCCGGCCCCGGTCCAGCCGTTTTTCTCCATCCCCCGGCGCACCGTCTCCAGCGTGCCCGCCCCTCCGCTCTCCAGGCTGTGGTTTGCGCCCGAAGCGCACAGTCCGCAGACCGCGGCCTGTGCCGACGCGGCGTCGTGCAGATAAAAGCCGGCATAGATGAGCGACACCAGGGTAAAGAGTATGATGCCCATCAGCAGGGATGCCTCTACGGTAAAGCTCGC
>CAMOKZ010000065.1 GCA_946618155.1 uncultured Lachnospiraceae bacterium
TCGGCTGCGCCGGCGGCGGCTCCAACCTGGGCGGCCTGATCGCCCCCTTCATGGGCGAGAAGCTCCGCGGCGAAGCGGATTACCGCATCATCGCGGTGGAGCCTGCTTCCTGCCCGAGCCTTACCCGCGGCGTCTACGCCTACGACTTCTGCGACACCGGCATGGTCTGCCCGCTCGCGAAAATGTACACCCTGGGCTGCGATTTCATCCCGTCGCCCAACCACGCCGGCGGCCTGCGCTATCACGGCATGAGCTCCGTCCTCTCCCAGCTGTATGCGGACGGATACATGGAGGCGATCAGCGTCAAACAGACAGAGGTCTTCGAGGCAGCCGAACAGTTTGCCCGCGTCGAGGGCATCCTGCCCGCGCCGGAGAGCTCCCACGCCATCCGCGCCGCCATCGACGAAGCCATGAAGTGCAAAGAGACCGGCGAGGAAAAGACCATCGTCTTCGGTCTGACCGGCACCGGCTACTTCGATATGGTCGCCTATGAGAAATTCCATGAAGGCCAGATGAACGACTACATCCCGACGGACGAAGAGCTTGCCGTCTACCGGGCAAAGCTTCCGAAGATCTGAACCGGAGCCTTCAGGCAGGATCTTAAAGCACAAAAAAGATAAGTACGATACGGCGCAGCCCGGAGGACCCCCGCAAAGGGATTCTCCGGGCTGTTTACCGGTCTGCGCAAAAAGCGTATAATACAGGCAGTGACGAAAAGGAGATCTGTCCCATGAACAAGAAATCTGTCCCTGTATACCTGTGCATTCCCTTCGCCTTCCTCTGCGCCTTCTTCGGCGCCATGTACCTGCGCTTTGCGCCCGAGGCACTGACCAGAGCCGTGCTGTTTGTTCTTCTGCTTCTCTCCTGCAGGTCTCTGCTGTCTGAACAGAAGGAGAAGGTCCTTCCTCACCCGCGGCGCGCCCTCGTCCTGACCGGCGTCTACGCGCTGCTTCTCTCCGCCTGCATGGTCCTCGGATACCATATCCACATCGAGAGCGCCTACAGCGGCCTGATGGACAAGAATTACATCACGCCCTACACAGCGAAGGATATTCCGGCCTTTATCTTCTGCTTTGCCGGCATCTGGGTCCTTGCCCTCGCCCTTGTGCGCAGGTCCGCCGGCGGCCGCCCCTTCCGCGCCGGCGCAGGCAGCGCCGCGCATATAACTGCCGCGCAGGAAACGGAAAAGGTCCCGCAGGCAGAAACAAAAACAGCCCCTGCCCGCCGGGCCAGGAGCTTACTCATTTCCGCCGCGCTCATGTTCGCGGCCTGGGTGCCCTACCTGCTGATCTACTGGCCGGGCTTTCTTTTCGCGGATACCCTGACCAGCCTGCAGCAGGCTCTGGGCATGAACGTGCTCGACAACCATCATCCGGTGCTGTACACCCTGTTCCTGCGCTTCTGCCTGTTTCTGGGACGGAGCCTGGGCGGCGGCAATACCCTGGGCTGCGTGATCTACTGCATTCTCCAGATGATCTTCCTCGCCTTCGCCTTCTCCCTGATGATCGCCAAAGTGCAGGAGCGCGCGGGCTTAAAGCCCGTCTGGCGGATCATTCTGGGCTGCGTCTTCGCCCTGACCCCCTATATTGCCACCTACAGCATCGCCATCTGGAAGGATCCCGTCTTTTCGGCCTCCCTCATGCTGCTCTCCATCAAGTTCCTGGAACTGACGGACGGATCGGCAAAGGACGCCCGGTGGTGGGCCGGCGCGGCTGCGCTGGTCTTCCTCACGATCTTTTCCCGCAACAACGGGATCTACATCATCCTGTTCGCGGACGCGGCAATGCTCCTCGTCCTGCTCCTGGCCGGAAAGCGGCTTAAGCCCGCGCGGCCGGGCATGATGGTCCTGCTGCTCAGCGGGATGCTGGCCGCCGGTGCCATCGTGACGGGGCCGGTGTACAGGTCCTTCGGCATCGAGAGCCCGAAGATCGAGAGCTACGGCATCTTCTTCAACCAGATGGCGCGCGTGGCTGCAGGCGGCGGGGAGATGAGCGATGAGGACAGGGCCTACATGGATTCCGTGCTGGAGCTCGACCTCTATCCGGAGACCTACCGCCCCTGCTGCATCGATCAGCTCAAGTGGAACCAGAACTTCCATTCCGCCCCGCTGGAGCAGGATTTCTTCCGGCACTGGTTCTCCATGCTGGGCAAAAACCCGCGGATCTTCTTTGAAGCCTGGGAGCTTTCCAGCTGCGGCTTCTGGACCGTGAACGTACCGGCCGTCAACCAGTACGCCCGCAACATCGGCGGCGGAAGCCCCCGCAACTTCTCGGAGGATTTCAAACCGCTTTTAGACAGCATGGACCTGCACCCGGCAAACCTTCTGGGCTCCCCGGTCTGGAAGGAGCTCTTCCCGCTCAACGACTGGGGCGTTCCCGTGGGCATCATCGCCTGGGCCGTCCTTCTGCTGGCCGTCTGCCTGCTGGTGCGCGGCGAGGCCTTAAGCCTCTTTGCCCTCGCGCCCTCGGCGGGGCTGATGATCACCCTGATCATCGCCTCCCCCATCTGGTACTGGCCAAGGTACGGGGCGGCGGTGCAGTTCCTCATTCCCTTCTATCTCATGCTCATGTTTCCTGCCAGGGGGCGGCGCGCCGCCTCCTGAGACGGGCTAGCGCCCGTCCGGACTAGAACAGCTCCCGCAGCACCAGGACCGTGATCCCGGGATTGTCCCCGGGGATGATCCGCTTTACCTTGCGCTCATACCGGTACCAGTCGTAGATCATGGTCCGCAGGCTCGTGCCCCGGTTATAGCCGTGGATCAGCTGGAGCTGGTAGGTGGTGGGACCCGCGGAGGCGATCGCTTTGTCGATCGCCTTCTTTGCCTCGTCCTGGCGCATGCCGTGCAGATCGATCTTTACAAACGCGTCATTCATCTTTTCTATCCTTTCATTTCTTCCCGCGTCAGCTTTCTGATCCAGGTCCCGCGGTTGACCTTGAACCACACCGGTATACACTTAAAGAACTGGTCCGCGCTCAGCGAAAAGAAGACCGCCGGCGCGGGCGCCTTAAACACAAAGGCCAGCAGCAGCGAGCAGGGAATGACGATTCCCCAGATGCTGATCAGGTCCAGCCGCACCACGAACTCCGGCGACCCGCCGCCCCGGATGATGCCGTTGTTGCAGGGCATCTGATAGGACATGAAGACGCACACGGCGCTCTGGATGATCAGGAAGGTGTCCGCGAGGCGCAGGGTCGGCCCGCTCAGGCTGTAGAGGCCGAGCACCGGGCTGCGCAGGAAAAAGAGGACGGTCCCGGTCACCAGGCCGATCCCGATAAAGATCCGCTGCAGCCGTCCGGCGTAGACCCCGGCGAGGTCCTCCCGCCCTGCCCCGACGGTTTTCGCGATCAGCACGGCGGAGGCCGAGGCGGCGCCGACCGCCACGGATTTGAGCACCATGAACAGGGTGGAGGCCACGCTGCTGGCCGCCAGGGCGCTGTCCGAGATGTGCCCCAGGATCATCACCTGCACCGCGTTGTTGAGTCCCCAGAGGCCCTGCACGAGCATCATCATCACCGTTTTGCTGTAGTAGTCCCGGCGAAGGAGAGGCTCCTCCCGGCGCAGATCCCGCAGCCGCAGCACGAAGGGATGGCGCCTGTTCGCGGCGTAGGCCAGGATGACGATGGTCTCCAGTATCCTTGCGGAGAGCGTGCCGATGGCAGCGCCGCGGATCCCCATCCGCGGGGCCCCGAAATGGCCGAAGATCAGGACATAATTGATCCCGCAGTTGACAAACAGCGTCATCACCGCCAGGCACAGCGAGATCTTCACCATCTCCGCGCAGCGCATCGCCGCCTGGAAGATCATCGTCACGGCGAAAAACAGATAGGACCAGCGGATGATGGACAGGTAGGCCATCCCCTCCGCCGCGATCTCCGGGTTATCCGTAAAGAAGGACAGAAGCCGCCCGGGGAAGAAGGAAGCCGCCGCGAAGAAGACTGCGGCGATCACCATGGCCGCCCGGAAGGCCGTCGCGCAGATCCGCCGGATGGGCGTGTGGGCCCCAGCGCCCCAGTACTGGCTGCCCAGCACGACAATGCCCTCCCCCGCCGCGGTGAGCAGCTGCTGGAGCACAAACTGGATCTGATTGACCGCGGCCGCGCCGGCCAGGGCCATCTCCCCGTAATTGCCCAGCATGACATTATCCGCCAGGTTCACGCTGATCGTGACGACGTTCTGCAGCATCAGCACAGCCGCCAGCGCAAAAAAATCCCGGTAAAACTTTCCCTCTTTTTCCATATCCGTTCTTTCCGACCTGTGTTATGATGATAACGGTGTGAAGCATGAAGCAATCTGTAATCAGGAGGTTAATTATGCTGAAAAATCCGGAACAGACAAAAAATGACATTGTCCAGTGGATCAGAGACTATTTCGCCGCCAACGGTCCCTCCTGCAGCGCAGTGATCGGCATTTCGGGCGGCAAGGATTCCAGTGTGGCCGCGGCGCTGCTTGTGGAAGCGCTCGGCAAGGAAAGAGTTGTGGGCGTGCTGATGCCCAACGGCGTACAGAGCGATATCGCCGATTCCGAGGAGATCGTCGGCCTGCTCGGCATCCCCCATGTGACCGTCAACATCGCGGCCGGCTTTGAAGGCCTGAGCGGCGCCATCAATTCTGCGCTCGAGGGCGGCGCCATCCCCGGCACCACGGCCCTGTCCCGCGATTCGATCATCAACCTGCCGCCGCGCCTTCGCATGAGCACCCTCTACGCGATCGGCCAGGCCCTTCCGAACGGCGCCCGGGTGGTCAACACCTGCAACCGCTCCGAGGACTACATCGGCTACTCCACCAAGTTCGGCGATGCCGCAGGGGATTTCAGTCCCATGTCCGGCCTCCTCGTCCATGAGGTCATCCAGATCGGCGAGATCCTGGGGCTTCCGGAGCGGCTCACGAAAAAAACGCCCTCCGACGGCCTGAGCGGCATGACCGATGAGGACAAGATCGGCTTTACCTACGCCGTCCTTGACCACTATATCCTCACCGGCGAGTGCGCGGACGAGACTGTAAAGGCAAAGATCGACCGCATGCACCGCCTCAACCTGCACAAGCTGCAGCTGATGCCCGCCTACGCCCTGCCGGGCGAGGCCCACGAAGCCATCTGAAGCAGGCCCGGGGAACCGCAGCCCTATTTCCGTAAAGCAGCCGCGATGCGAAACGCCCGCATCGCGGCTTTTTCATGCGCTGATCATGCAGTAAGTCTCATCTTGCGTTCAGGCCGTAGAAGAGCATGACCCAGCAGGCGAAATCGCCGATCCGCTTGCGGCGAAGCTCCTCGGGGCCCTCCAGCCTTTCCAGCCAGGAGACGTCCTTTCCCATCTTTTCCTGCATCCGCCCGAGCACGCGGACCGCCATGATAAACCGGTCGTGCATGGCCGTCCTGCCGGCGTCCGCCGCCTCGCGGCCCGCCCTGTCCATGAGGAGCCAGCGGCCGCGGATATCCGCGTACTCCCGGGCCCGCTCCAGAAAATCCGCGTAGAGCTCCGCGAGGTCCTCATCCTGCGGGTCCACGCCCGCCGCAAGGGCACGGAAGATCTCGTCCGCCTCCTCCAGCGGGAGGGTGTTCCTGTTTTCTGCCAGATATTCCAGATAGGAGTTCATTCGTCTCACCTCCGCGAGGGATCCCGCAGGATCCGTGTCATCACCTGCTTCACGCACCGGGCCGTATCCCCCGCGCTCATGCACACGTCGGCCGATTCGCTCTGCGCAAGCTCTCCCGCTGCCCCGTTGATCCAGGCCGCCGCAGCGGCGGCAAAGACAAGATCCTGCGCCTTTTTCCCGTCCGCCGCCAGCGCGGGCGAGGCAGAGACTGCGGCAAGGATGCCGGAGAGCACGTCCCCGCTGCCGCCGGTCGCCATGCCGGGGCATCCCCGGTCGCAGAGGATCACCCTTTCCCCGTCCGTACAGACCGTTGCCGGACCTTTCAGCAGGACCACCGCGCCGGTCCGGGCGGCAAAGGCGCGGGCACTGTCAATGGGCGCCTCCCGGATCTCCGGAACAGAGAGTCCGGAAAGGCGGGAGAATTCTTTCAGGTGCGGCGTCAGGACAAGACGGCAGGCAGCGCGGTTCAGAAACGCCGCGCCTTCCTCCTCTTCCTGCAGGATGGCCGCAAGGGCGTTCAGGCCGTCCGCGTCGACGATCAGCACGCCCGTATAGTTTTCCAGCAGCCAGCGCAGAGCCGCTTTTGTCTCCGGCGTCAGGCCGATTCCCATGCCGAAGGCCGCCGTCCGCACGCCGCGCAGAAGCTCCCTAAACTCTTCCTCCCGGAAGGAGAAAAAGCCGTCTTCGCCCTCGCTAAGCGGAAACAGGGTGCTCTCCAGGACCTGGGGCAGGATAGCCTGGCAGATCCCCCGCGGGACCGCGAGCTTGACCACGCCCGCCCCCGAGCGCACCGCTGCCCCGGCCATGGCCGCAAGCCTGGCGGCGCCGCTGTAGCGGAGCGATCCGCCGATCAGGGCCGTATACCCGAAGCTCCCCTTGTTGCTCTCATGGGCCCGCACCGGAAACAGGACGGGCACGTCCTCCTCCCCGATCAGGGAAAAGCCCGGTGCTGCCGGCGCGATGCCGATCTCGCAGCTGCACTTTTCCTTCATGACGTCCATCGCCATGTTCAGGAAATGGCCCGGCTGGAAGCAGCCGATGCTGACGGTAAGGTCAGACTTTACACAGAGCACGGCGGTGCCGCTGTTTCCGCCAAGTCCGCTGTTGATGTCGACGGAGATGACCGCAGCCCCGGCTTCGCCCGCTTTGTTGATCTGTTCGATCAGGTCCTTCACCGGCCCTCTCGGCACGCCGGCAAAGCCCGTCCCCAGCAGGCAGTCGACCAGGGTGGCAAACTGCCCGGGATCCGGACACGCCGCGTCCGCTTCTCCCTCTCCCGCCGGGGCGTCTTTGCCCGGCCGGATCACCGGGATCCCGGCCTCCACGCACTGGTCAAAATAGTATCTGCCGTCCGGCGAAAAGCGATCGGCGGCCAGCACCAGCGTGCAGGGGATGCCCGCCTCCTTAAGGAGCAGGGCGATCACATAGCCGTCCCCGGCGTTGTTCCCGGTGCCGCAGACAATGCCGACCGGCGCCTTCCAGCCCATCCGCTCCCGGACAGCCGCGAACACGCCCTCGCCGGCCCGCCGCATCAGCACGCGGCCGGGCGTCCCCGCCGCGATGGTCTTTTCGTCGCTCTCCCGCATCAGTTCCACAGACAGGATAGTCTGCATGGTTTTCTCCTTTCCGGCGTCTTCATTTCCGGCAGCCTTATTCTGCGCTGTCTCCGGCCAGTTCCCGCAGGGCTTTCTCCAGGGCCTCCGGTCCGCCGGATACGTCCCGCAGCCTGCCCAGCCGCTCCGCCTCTTCCAGAAGCTCCCTGATCCTGCTGTTCTTGCTGCCGGCAGGAAGCCCGGCGTCCAGGACCAGCCTGACTGCGCCCGCCGCAGCCTTCGCCCGCGCGAGGGTCTCCTCCCGGACAGGTCCGAAGGCCTCCTCCGTGATCACCTCGCAGGCAAGCCGCCCGGCAAGTCTATGGTCCACATCATTTTCATACAGAATGCCCGCAGCGAAGGGAATGCCCTCCCGCGCAAGCCTGCGGTAGACCGGGATGCCGCTTCCCCCCGCCGAGACGACCAGGACCTGCGCCGGTCCCTTCGGGGCGGGGAGCTCCAGGCTCCCGAACCAGGGATCAAAGGATCCCTCCCCGATCGCGAACAGCGCCCGGATCTGCTCTTCCCGGAAGATCTCCTCCGGCGTGCCCTCGGCGGCCAGGTAATCCCCCTTCACGCACCAGATCCGGTCTGAGATCTTCATCGCCAGATCGATCTCGTGAAGGGAAAGGATCACGGTCATCCCGTTTCTGCGCGCCATGTCCCGGAGGATGGCGAGCAGCTCAAGTTTGTGTTTAACGTCCAGGTAGGAGGTCGGCTCATCCAGGATAAGCAGCTCCGGCTCCTGGCACAGCGCCCTCGCCAGCAGGACGCGCTGCCGCTGTCCGTCGCTGACCCTGGCAAAATCCTTCCCGGCGATATCCTCAGCGCCCACGGTCCGCAGCGCCTCATCCACTTTTTCCTCGTCCTCCGGGCGCAGCAGGCCGAAGCGGCCCGTGTAGGGGTAGCGTCCCGCTGCCGCCACGTCCCGGCAGGTCAGCAGCTGCGTGCGGGGCCGGTCAGTCAGCATGACGGCCATGCGCTTCGCGAGATCCCCGAAGGAATATGTCTTCATGTCCCTCTCGTCAAGAATCACGCTGCCGCCTAGCAGCGGGATCTGCCGCGTGATGCTCTTCAGGATGGTGGATTTGCCCGCCCCGTTGGGGCCGATCAGCGTCACGATCTGTCCGCGCTCCACTTCCACATCGATTTCGCGGATGAGGGGCTGCCGGTTATAGCCCACCGTCATTTTGTTCAGTCGGAACCAGCACTGCTCCATCATCTGTCCTCCTTTGCGGAAAGTTCCCGGCGGGAATGCCTGCCGCGGCTCATCAGCATGTACAGCACGACCGGCGCGCCGAGCAGCGAGGTCACCGCGCTCACGCGAAGCTCCGTCGGCGCCATCGCGGTGCGGGCGATCAGGTCACAGATCACACAGAAAAGGGATCCGCCCATGAAGACGGCGGGAATGACGGGCAGCGGCCGGGAGGTCCCCAGCGCCTGCCGGATGAGGAAGGGCACCGCGATCCCGACAAAGGATACCGGTCCCGCAAAGGCGGTGACGACCGCGGAAAGAATACAGGAAAGCAGAACGAGAAGGACGCGGAAGACCCGCACGTTGACGCCCATGCTCTGGGCGTAGGCCTCCCCCAGCTGATAGGCCCCGATCTGTTTTGAGAGCAGAAGAGCCGCAAGAAAACAGACCAGCACCACGGCGAGGGCCGCGCGGACGTTTCCCCAGTTCATCCCGGAAAAACTGCCCTGGGACCAGCCCGTCAGGTTCACGATATCCGCGTCATCCGCGAAGGTGATCAGGAAATCCGTCACCGCGGAGCAGATATAGCCGACCATAATGCCGGCCACCAGCAGCCCGGCCATGCTCTGCACCCGGGGCGAGACGGCCAGGATGATCCCGGTCACGGCCAGCGCGCCGGCAAAGGACGCCGCCACGAGAGTCCAGGAGGACACGTAGCCCGAGGTGCCGAGGAAAAAGATCATCACCATGGCCACCGTCAGCTTGGCGCCCGAGGAGATGCCCAGCACAAAGGGGCCGGCGATGGGGTTGGCAAAGAATGTCTGCAGCAGAAAACCGGACAGCGAGAGCGCGCCGCCGAGGATGACCCCCATCAGCACGCGGGGAAGACGGATCTTCCAGAGGATCGAGCGCTCCTCCGGGCTGCCCTCCCCGAGCAGGATGATCCGCGCCACCCGGCCCGCGGGCATGGCAACGCTGCCCGTGCCGATGGCGATCAGGACGGCTGCCGCAAGCGCAGCCGCAAGGCACAGGTACACCGTCACTATTCTCTTTTTCTGCGCGGCCCGCGCCATCCCTGTCCCGCTCATGGTCCTGTTCCTCATTTTTCCGGTGTTCTGTGTTTATCCTGATCCGGCTCAGTCCGCCTTCCGCAGGAAGGTCAGTCCCGCCGGATCGCCGTCTGTCAGCATGATATGAAAGTCGCGGATCAGCTGCGCCGCCCGGTCGGTGGCCTGGTAAAGGCTGCTGTCCGTATACCAGATATTCCCCTCCTTGAAGGCCCTGAAATCCGCAAAGAGCTCGCTCTTGCCCAGCAGGGCGTCCCGTCCGTCCACGCCGCTGTCGATCGTGCCGTTGTAGACCAGGAAATCCGCATCCGCCGCGGACCTGCAGAATTCCTCCATGGAGATCACGGCCGTCGCGCTGTCGGTGCGGGGAACGAAGTCCGCGAATGCATAGACGCCGCCCGCATCCGCGATCATCGAGGCAATATAGTCGTCCGGGCGCCGGATCACGCAGGTCCCGTCCGGGCGGACGGAGAAGAATGCGACGGTGAGCCCGGTCTGTCCGTAGGTCTCCATCTCGTCGAGGATGGCCTTCTGCTCCGCGAAGAACGCCCAGGCATTGTCCTCCTCCCCGAAGAGGGCGCCGTAGGCCTTCGCCCACTCTGCCCTGCCAAGGCCCGTGCTCTCATAGCTGGAACGGTCGATCCAGACCGGGATGCCGAGGTCTTCCAGCATCTCCTGCACCTC
>CAMOKZ010000066.1 GCA_946618155.1 uncultured Lachnospiraceae bacterium
GACAGCATCGAAGACAGGAGAGGGAAGGCGAACTGGTTTGCGAGGAGCCGTCCGCCGCAAGAGGCTTTTGCCATCAAAAAAAGGCCGCCGCTTTCATGGCGGCAGCCCTTTCAGTCACAATGTTCAATTTTGCAGTCGAGCGATCAGAACCCGCTGCTCTTCAGGATCTCTTCCGCTTTTTTCGTGTCGTCACAGACACAGAAGACTACGTACTTTCCGGCGGTCTTGATGATCGCGGCGTCGAGCTTCGTCACCTCGCCGGCGTTGTAGCTCTTGTAGAGGTCTGACTGGTACTGCGCCCTGTTCTTGAAGAGCTTTTCGACTTCCCCGGTGTAGGAGGCTTCGCTGCACTCGACAACAGCGACTTCGCAGGCCGTTGCTCCGCTGCTCGCGTAGGCCGCAGCGCCGGCGATCTTTGCCATATCGAAGAAGTAGATGGAGGCAAGCTGCTCATCCGGCGTCTTCGCAAGGGTATCCGTCGTGACGGTCTCAGCCTGGAGCTTCTCGGCAAGCGCGGACACATCCACGGTGATATCCTTGGATTTGCCGCTGCAGGCAGCAAGAGAGAGGGCCAGAATAGTTCCGGCAAGACAGAGAAGTACACGTTTCATTCGTTTCATGGATCAGTTTCTCCTTTCGTATTGGCTTACGCGTCGGCACCGGACTCGGCCTGGGCCTCATCGGACCCGGCTGCGGTATCCGCCGCGGAAGACGTCGGCACATAGTGGCATTTCAGATAGGCGAGCATTTCCTGAAGCGGGGCCTCGTAAAGGTGGATGCCGTCGGAGGAGGCCCCTTCCTTGAGGGCGCCGTACCCGTTGGAGAAGATCTCGTTCAGGTTGAGGTAGCAGCAGTACTCGCCGTGCGCTTCCGTCACATCCAGCAGGTAGCCGTTGATGATGCGCACATTCTCGTTGGTATTGTAGCTCGCGGACTGGGCCGCCAGCGCTTCGTCGAGGTAGATGACGCTGCAGACGTAGATGATCGCGTTGGGCTGCAGTTTATGGAACTCTTCCAGCACGCCGCTGAATTCGCCCGGGAACATCTCCCAGGGATAGTAGCCAAGGTCGTTGGTGCCCAGCATGACGTAGATCTTGTTGTACTGCTGGCCGCTGAGGCCCTGGTAGACGGAGATGGTGCCGTCGGCGGTCGCGATGGTCGCCTTCGACATGCCTTCGGTGCTGAGTCCTACGCTGGTCAGGAAGGTGCCCTGCGTGATGCCGGAGGCGTTCCGGAAGCCCTCCATGCGGGAGTCTCCGATGAACACGGCGTCGGCAAAGTAGGAGTCATCGACGGGAGGATCCGTCCGACCGACGACCACCGGGCTGTCAAGCTGTTCCGATACGGACGCGGCGTCCTGCACGGCTTCGGTCTGCGGAGTGGAGGTGGACCCGGAGGTACTTGAGCTCTGGGCTCCGCCCTCTACCGCCGAGGAAAGACCGGCGAGGGGCAGATCGACCGTGGAGCCGCCCTGCGGCAGGGTCTGGGTCTGGGCGGAGGGAGCGGAAGCGCTTCCTTCGCCGGAAGAGGAGGCCTTGTCGGCGTCCTTTGGCGTGTCCGCGGCTGTGGTCTGGATGTCGCGGCTCCGCTGTGTGAGCATGGTATAGATGAGTTTCCCCTCAAAGAGGGCGAGAAAGGCGAGGATCAGGACCAGGAGCTGGAGAAGATTTACCCCGTTGCTCCGTCTCCTGCGCCGGGCGCTTTGTTTTGCTGCCATCTGCAGTTCCCCTTATCGTATCGGTCCGGAGATCCCATATACGGCGCGGATGGGCGCGCGGGACCGGACTGTTATTATCGCGTTGATAATCGCATTATTATATTATATAATATCCGGGTATGTTGTAAAGTCAAAAATCAGGAATAAAAGGCAGGTATTCACATGGTATTCAGCAGTCTGCTCTTTCTTTTCCGCTTTCTGCCGATCGTTCTTGTGCTCTATTTTGCGGTGCCCCGGAAGGCCCGGAACCTGATTCTCCTCCTGGTGAGTCTGTTCTTCTACGCCTGGGGGGAACCGGTCTATGTGGTCCTGATGGCCGTCTCCATCGTAAGCTCCTGGCTCGGCGGACTCGCCGTGGACGCACTGCGCGAACGGGGAAATGAGCGAGGCGCGAAATGGGCGCTTATCCTGGCATCAGGCGTCGGCCTGGCGCTGCTGGGCGTATTCAAATACACGGATTTTGTTCTGGACATCACGTCGAGGGTGATCGGCAGGCAGATCTCTCCGCTGGGGCTTGCCCTTCCGATCGGAATCTCCTTCTACACCTTCCAGACGATCTCCTACGTGGCCGATGTCTACCGCGGGACGGCCGCCGTGCAGAAGAACATCATCTCCTACGGCGCCTACGTGACCATGTTCCCGCAGCTGATCGCGGGTCCCATCGTGCAGTATAAGACGATCGACCGGCAGCTGAGATCGAGACAGGAAAGCGTGGAACAGTTCGCGGAGGGCGTGAACCGGTTCATCATCGGCCTGGGCAAGAAGGTCCTGCTGGCGAACAACGCCGGCGTGCTCTGGGATACCGTCCGCCGCATGCAGGGACCGATTCCGGCCCTGACGGCGTGGCTTGGCCTGGCCGCCTTCACCTTCCAGATCTATTTTGATTTTTCCGGTTATTCCGATATGGCGATCGGCCTGGGCGAGATGTTCGGCTTCCGATTCCTCGAGAATTTCCGTTATCCCTACCTGTCGGCGAGCGTCACCGAGTTCTGGCGGCGGTGGCACATCTCCCTGGGCACCTGGTTCCGGGAGTATGTGTACATCCCCCTGGGCGGCAACCGCGCCGGACTGGCGAAGCAGATCCGCAATATCCTGGTGGTGTGGCTGCTGACCGGCATCTGGCACGGGGCGAACTTCAACTTTGTCATCTGGGGCCTTTACTACGGCGTCATCCTGCTGGCGGAAAAGATGGTCTTTGCCCGCCTGCTGAAGCGCCTGCCGGCCTGGGCAAAGCATCTGTACACGATGTTCTTTGTCATGATCGGCTGGTATATCTTTTCCTATAATGAGATCGGGTCGGGCATGGGATACTTCCTCTCCCTCTTCGGGGCAGGGGGCCTGGCGGACCGGGGCAGCATCTATCTGCTCTACAATTTCGCCGTCCTTCTCATCGCGCTGATCCTCGGCTCCACCGAGCTTCCCGCCCGGGCGGGCAGGGCGCTGCTTGCAAGGACGGAAGACAGCGACTGGCTCTGCATCGCGCTGCGCGGCATCTTCTACGCTGCCGTGTTTATCTTCAGCGTTGCCTGGCTGGTGGACGCCTCCTTCAACCCGTTCCTGTATTTCCGGTTCTGAGGGGAGGATAAGGAACACATATGCAAATGAACAGGAAACAATCCGTCAACATCATCACGCTCTTTCTCGTTCTTGTGGCGGGTTTCACGGCGGCCTCCATACTGGCGCCGAAGCGGACCTTCTCGGAAACGGAGAACAGGACGCTGCTGACCCTGCCCGTCCCGGATGTGGAGAGCGTGCTTTCCGGAAAATTCGGGGAGCGCTACGAGGCCTACCTCGCGGACCAGTTCCCCGGGCGCGACGGCTGGATCGCCCTGAAAACAGGGGCCGAGCGGGCTGCGCTGCGCCAGGACGCCAAGGGCGTCTATTTCGCGGATGACGATTATCTGATCGAGACCCACGAGGGCGTCTTCGACGTCCCACAGGCGCAGGCCTCGGCCACGCACCTCTCGGCCTTCTGCCGCGCCCTTACGTCGCAGGAGGACGCTCCGAACCTTTCGGTGATGGTGGTGCCGAATGCCGTGGATATCCTGGCGGACAAGCTGCCGCCCTTTGCGGCGCCCTTCGATGAGGAGGAATACCTGAAGACCATTCAAGGCCTGCTCCCCGAAGGCGTCTGGTTCGACGCCGGAAGCGTGCTTCGCCGCGAGGCGGAGGCTGGGCGCCAGATCTACTACCGGACAGACCATCACTGGACGACCGGGGCAGCCTTCGCGGTGTTCCGGGAATGGGCCAGGTCCCGGGGACTCGGGGAATTCGCCGAAGCGGATTACAACATCACCCAGGTCTCGGATACCTTTACCGGCACCATCGCCGCAAAGGTGGCGCAGACCAGCGTGCATGACGCCATCGAGATCTACGAGGCCAAAGACGCTTCGCCCATCCGGGTGAGAGTGAACGAGACCGGGGAAGAGACAGACACGATCTATGTGCCGGACAAGCTGGAGACCCGGGATCAGTACGCCGTCTACTTCGGCGGAAACAACGCCATCGTGGAGACGAGAGTCCTGCACCGGGAGCCGAAGGAGAGGCGCCTGCTGATTCTGAAGGACTCCTACGCCCACTGCTTCGCGCCCTTCACCTTCAGCTGCTTTGACCAGGTGGATCTGGTGGACCTGCGGTACTTCAACCGGCCGCTGAAGGAACTGATGGAAGAAAAAGACTATACGGATATACTGGTGCTGTACAACGCCGCCGGCTTTGCGGAGGATGTCTCCCTGGCGAAGCTGACGGGCGGCGCCTGAGAAACGAAAGAAGAAGAGGAAAAGGAGGGAACAGGATGAGCTGTGCTGATGAGATCTTTATCGCGATGTGCCGGGATATCCTGGAGAACGGAACGAGCACGGAAGGGGAAAAAGTCCGGCCGAAGTGGGACGACGGGTCCAGCGCCTACACGATCAAGCGCTTCGGCGTCGTAAACCGCTATGACCTGCGCCGCGAATTCCCCGCGCTGACTCTGCGCAGGACGGCGCTGAAGAGCGCCTTCGACGAGGTTCTCTGGATCTGGCAGAGAAAATCCTCCAACATACACGACCTCGGCAGCCGCATCTGGGACAGCTGGGCGGACGAGGACGGCAGCATCGGCAAGGCCTACGGCTATCAGATGGGCGTCAAGCACATCTATAAGGAAGGGGAGATGGACCAGGTAGACCGGGTCCTCTACGACCTGACCCATACGCCCTACAGCCGCCGCATCCTGACCAACCTGTATGTGCACGCCGACCTGCATGAGATGAACCTGTATCCCTGCGCCTACAGCATGACCTTCAACGTGACGAAGGAGCCGGGCAAAGACAAGCTCGTGCTCAACGGGATCCTGAACCAGCGCTCCCAGGACGTGCTGACCGCCAACAACTGGAACGTGGCCCAGTACAGCCTCCTCCTGATGATGATCGCCCAGTGCGTGGGCATGGAGGCGGGCGAATTCGTGCACGTCATCGCGGACGCCCACATCTACGACCGCCACATCCCGCTGGTCAAAGAACTGATCAGCCGGACGCCCTATCCGGCCCCGACCGTATATCTGACGCCGGGGAAGACAGACTTCTACAGCTTTACGCCGGATGACCTGATCGTAGAGAACTACCAGTACGGCCCGCAGATCAAAAACATCCCGGTGGCCGTCTGAGAACAGGGAGGAACAGCAGATGAACATAATCGTAGCGGTAGACGCGAACTGGGGAATCGGAAAAGACGGCGACCTTCTGGTCAGTATCCCGGCGGACAAAAAATTCTTTCGCCAGGAGACCATGGGCAAAGTAGTCGTCATGGGGAGAAAGACCCTCGAGAGCCTGCCCGGCGGCCGGCCCCTCCCGGGAAGAGTGAACGTAGTCCTCTCCAGGGATCCGGAATACGCCCCGAAAGACACCCTGGTCGCTCATAACGAGGAAGAACTGGACAAGATCCTCGCCGAATATGACAAAGAAGATGTGTACGTCATCGGCGGAGGCAGCATCTACAAACTGCTTCTTTCCCGGTGCAGTCTGGCCCACGTGACCAAGATCGACCGCGCCTACGAGGCAGACACCTGGTTCCCCAACCTGGACGAGGATCCGGAGTGGGAGATCACAGGAATCTCCGATGAGCAGACCTATTTCGATATTACGTATCACTTCGTGCGCTATGAGCGCAAGAACAAGTAAGGCGCAGACCTGACAAAACAGCAAAGCCCGTCATAGCAAAGGCATCCTGAGCAAACGAATTCCCTTGAGTTTGCGGGATGCCTTTTGTTATGACGGGCAATACTGTATGAGCGAATTGCAAGAGCGGCCTCTTGTGGCGGAAGGCTCCTCGCAAACCAATTCGCCTGCCTTCACCTGTCTGCGATGCGATCTGCGACGCGCTCCCGCCTCCTATAAAAGCGTGGTCGGCTCCGCGCGCGCACGCATCTTGACAGGCTCAGTCGGCTTCGATGGTTTGGCTTCGGATGCTTTCCGCCACTGCGAGGCTATGCTGTCAACAAAATGAAAACGGCCTCACCAAGGCGGAAGCATTCCAGGCAATCGATATTGCCTGAGCTTACAGAATACCTCTGCCATGACAAGGCAATTATTGACAATGAAAAACGGCCTCGCCGTGACGGAATGTACCCAGGCAAGCGAATTATCACAGCCTCGCAATGACGAAAGGCATCCAACGCAAACGAATTTTCTTGAGTTTGCGGGATGCCTTTCGCCATAAGAGGCGTCCTATGCTTCCGTCACAAGAGGCCGTTAATTAATCTTCACTGACAATCAGTAGAGCGAATGCTTCGCCTTATGCCTGTACTTCTCCTCGCAGTACCTGCACCGATACACTTCGTTCTCCTCGTCCGCCAGATAGAAGACCTGCTCCAGCTCCTGCTCGATGGAGGTGATGCAGCGCGGGTTCTTGCAGCGGATGATATTGACGAGCTTCTTCGGGAGTGAGAGGACCTTCTTCTCCACGATCTCGCCGTCCTTGATGATGTTGACCGTGATCGTGTGGTCAATGTAGCCGAGAACATCCAGGTCCAGCTCCTCGATGGGGCACTCCACCTTGATGATGTCCTTGCGCCCGAGCTTGTTGCTCCTCGCGTTCTTGATGATCGCGACGCAGCAGTCCAGATCGCCGAGCTTCAGATAGCGGTACAGATCCATCGCCTTTCCGGCGCTGATGTGGTCGAGGACCACGCCTTCATTTAACTGGCCGACACTTAACATACCTTCACCTCCAGCAATGTGAGAATAAGGGCCATGCGGACGTAGACGCCGTACTGGGCCTGTCTGAAGTAGGCGGCGCGGGGATCCGCGTCAACTTCGACGGAGATCTCGTTGACCCGGGGGAGGGGATGGAGGACCATCATGTCCGGCCCGGCCAGCTTCATCTTCGCCTTGTCCAGAATGTAGAAATCCTTCATGCGCACATAGTCTTCCTCATTGAAGAAGCGCTCTTTCTGCACGCGGGTCATGTAGAGGATGTCGAGCTCGGGGAGCGCTTCCTCGAGGCGGATCACCTCTTTGAATTCGTGGCCGCTCCTGCGCAGCACGTCCTCGCGCACGTAGTCGGGGATGCGCAGCTCTTCAGGAGAGATCAGGATGAAACGGACGCCTTCGTAGCGCACCAGGGCGTTGATCAGGGAATGGACCGTGCGGCCGAATTTCAGGTCGCCGCAGAGGCCGATCGTGATGTTGCCGAGCCGCCCCTTGAGGGAGCGGATGGTGAGCAGGTCGGTGAGCGTCTGGGTGGGATGCTGGTGGCCGCCGTCGCCGGCGTTGATCACCGGGATGCGTGAGTGCAGGGCAGCGACAAGAGGCGCGCCCTCCTTGGGATGACGCATCGCCGCGATGTCGGCGTAGCAGGAGATGACGCGGATGGTGTCTGCGACGCTTTCCCCCTTGGCCGCGGAGCTTGAATCGGCCGAAGAAAAACCAAGTACGCTGCCCCCCAGATTAAGCATTGCTGCTTCAAAACTGAGGCGGGTCCTTGTACTTGGTTCATAAAAAAGAGTCGCTAATTTTTTTCCTTCACAGGCGTGTGCGTATTTCCCGGGATCTGCTTCTATGTCATTGGCCAGATCAAGAATCCGGTCAAGCTCTTCGACGGACAGATCAAGGGGACTCATCAGATGTCGCATGTATACCTCCTTATCGGTTGACGTGCCGCCGGATACCCCCGGCATTCCATGTCACTATATCTTATGGTGACAACAAATGCAAGAGGGGAAATCATGTACAAACGACAAAAAATGAAGTATACTTTTATGTAATCTGTTTTTGAGTAGGGCTGGAGGATGACAGAAGATGAATGATCTGCAGGAACTGCGCGGCCGGATCGACGAGATCGACGAACAGATCGTGAAGCTGTACGAGCAGCGGATGGATGTGTGCGAAGAGATCGCGACGGTCAAGATCCAGACCGGGAAAAAGGTCTTTGACAAGGAACGGGAGAAAAGCAAGATAGAGGCGCTGACTGCCATGGCCGGCAAGGAGAGGGACAGGTTCGGCATCGGCGAGCTCTTCCGTCTGATCATGTCAACGAGCAGGAAGATGCAGTATCATCTTCTGGCAAAGAGCGGCGCGGCGGGGAGACTGCCCTTTATCGCGGTGGACGACATTGAGAAGACCGGCATCCGCGTCGTTTTCCAGGGCGTCGAGGGCGCCTACAGCCACGCGGCCATGTGCCGCTTTTTCGGCGACGACGTGAACGCCTTCCATGTGGACGGCTTCCGGGACGCGATGGAGGCGATCGCCGAGGGCGCGGCGGATTACGCGGTGCTGCCCATTGAAAACTCTTCGGCCGGCATCGTCGGCGACAATTACGACCTGCTGGTGGATTTTGAAAACTACATCGTGGCGGAGCAGGTGATCAAGTGCGAGCATGTCCTGATGGGCGTGCCGGGCGCTTCCCTTTCCGACATCCGCCGCGTGCTGTCCCATCCCCAGGCGCTGGCCCAGTGCGCGCCCTATCTGGAGGGACATCCGGAGTGGGAACAGGTCTCCTTTGCCAACACGGCGCTGGCGGCCAAAAAGGTCGCGGAGGATAAGGATCCTTCCGCCGCCGCCATCGGCAGCGCCTTCGCGGCAAAGCGCTTCGGTCTGGATATCCTGGCTGATCAGGTATATTATAATGAGGCAAACTCGACGCGGTTCATCATCGTGACGAACCAGAGAATCTTCAGGCGGGATGCGCAGAAGATCTCCATCTGTTTCGAACTGCCGCACCGGAGCGGATCGCTGTACAGCATCCTTTCCCATCTGATCTACAACAATGTGAATATGACACGGATCGAGTCGCGGCCCATTTTAGGGCGAAGCTGGGAGTACCGCTTCTTCATCGATTTTGACGGAAACCTGAGCAGCAGCAGCGTAAAGAACGCCCTGCGCGGAATCCGGGAGGAAGCGATCAGCATGAAGATCCTTGGGAATTACTGACAGGAGGATATATGAGAGGACCTGAAGATCTGCTGCTTTACCGGGACGCGGCCGATGACGTGATCACGGGCATGTGCGCCCTGGCGGAGGCCTCTTCGCCGGAGGAGAGAACTGCGGCGGGCGGCCGCGCCGGCATGGTGCGGTTCCTCGGCCGGCTGGTCGAGACCGCGGAGAGCCACGGCTTTGCCGGCAACCTCTGGCACTGCTACCTGACCTGGCGCCTGGTCTACAACGAGAACGCCTACAGCCGCGCCTGCGAGATCCGCGGCGGGGTGGAAGGCTCCGTCAACGCGGCGGCGCTGAATGACTTTTCGGTATTCCGGGAGCTCTTTACCCTGGACATTGCGGGGGCGGGAGAAAAGCTCGGCCTCGGTGAGCTGGCCGCGCAGATCGGGCACTACACCCCGGCGGTCAGTGATAAGCGCATTTTTAACCGGCGCATCCGCGACCGGATCTGCGAGCTGGCAAAAAGCCTCGGGGAAGCCGGCAGCGATGAGGAGTTCAAGGCCCTGGCAGACCACTTCTACGGGGAGTTCGGCGTCGGAAAATTCGGCCTGCACAAGGCCTTCCGCGTGGAGGAGAGAACGGACGGCGAGGTGGGCATCGTGCCGATCACGAACATCGCCCACGTGCAGCTCGACGACCTTGTCGGCTACGAGAACGCAAAGAAGATGCTGGTGGAGAACACCGAGGCCTTCGTCTGCGGGCGGCCGGCCAACAACTGCCTGCTCTACGGCGACGCCGGCACCGGCAAATCCTCGAGCATCAAGGGCATCCTGAACCGGTACTATGACCGGGGCCTGCGCATGATCGAGATCTACCGGCACCAGTTCAGGGACCTGAACGCGGTGATCAGCCAGATCAAGAACCGCAATTACCGGTTCATCATCTATATGGACGACCTGTCCTTTGAGGAATTCGAGACGGAGTACAAGTACCTGAAGGCGGTCATCGAGGGCGGCCTCGAGAAGAAGCCGG